>NZ_JBQOUY010000003.1:0-162249 GCF_052216985.1 Acidaminococcus nyctereutis | reverse complement strand
GACAGCAACGGAGACAACCGACGTCAATCGACAGACACCCCCACCACCGGGCAAGCACGGTCCCCCGCTCCCAAGGGGGCGGACTGAAAGACAAAGAAAGAGGCATCGAAAAATGATGGATCATTTTTCGATGCCTCTTTTAGTCCATAATGACAGGACACAGATAAAAGGGCTTTCAAGAGGTCTCATCGACCATTAACGTGCAACAGCCCCTCCAGACCTTATATACTCGTCTTATATCCCGTTTTCCGATCCACTGCATTTTCCAGAGGTTCTCCAGCCAGGTAATGCCGCAGGTTCCGAGCGGCTATAGCCACTACCCGGTCCCAAGTCTGGGGCAGGTGATAATCCCCGCTGATATGGGGCGTGATCAGGAGATTGGGCACATCCCACAGCGGGCTATCTGGAGGCAAAGGCTCCGGATCCGTCACATCCAAGGCCGCTCCGGCCAGATGTCCTTCCAGCAGGGCCTGTCGCAAGTCTGCCTGGACCACCGCATTGCCCCGGCCGCAGTTGAGGAACAAGGCCCCCTGTTTCATGGCTTTGAAAAGCTGGGCATCATAGAAATGGGCGGTCTCCGGCGTTCCGGGAAGCACACTGGCTACTACATCCGCCTGGGCCAGGAATTTCGGCAATTCTGCCAGAGTCCCTATTTCATCCGTTTCAGGCGGGACAGGACCCTGGTGCCGCCGGATGCCGAGCACACGGGCTCCCAGGAGGCGGCACAGCTTCCCGAAGGCCCTGCCGATATCCCCGAAGCCCACGATCACCACTGTAGCTCCGGCCAGGCTGGTCACTTCCCCTTCGTCCTTCCACTGGTGTCGGCTCTGATTCCGTTGGTACAGGTACAACTTCTTCTGGAGGGAGAGGACAAGGGCCAGCATATGTTCCGAAAGCGCCTGCCCATAGGCCCCGGTGCTGTTGGTCAGCTGCACGCGAGGAGACAGGATTCCCGGTTTGCAGTAGGCATCAGCTCCGGCGGAATTGAGCTGGAGCCATTTCAAGTCCGGCAGATTTGCCAACTTTTTAGGAGCGATATTGCCGATGATCACTTCCGCTCCCTTAAGGTCAGCTGCCGCCTTCCCATAGACAAATTCTGCCCCAGGAGCCGCTGCTTCCAAGACTTTTTTATCCTTTTCCCGTACAAACATAGGCACTGCGATTTTCATGGTATCAGTCCTTTCCTTATGGGCTGCTGCCAAAGCAGCAGCCGGTCACGAGTCTCGGGTCTCGGTTCTCGAGCCGAGTGAAAAAATTTGCAACCAAATTTTATGAATATGGAAAACCGTATTATCCAACTGAATACAAGATATCCGTTACTGGCGCCGACATCAGGCTGCTTCTGCCAAATAAAAAAGAACCCGGCCCTAGGGACGGGTTCTGTCAATCGGACCGAGACCGGAGGTAAGGCGCCAAAGCGCCTTATCTCCCTAGTTTCTTCTTAAAGAACAGCCACATGCTCCCGGCGAGGAAGGTGGAGGTATAGAACCCGCTGCCAAAGCCCACCAGCATGGCAAAGGAGAAGTTGTGGATGGTCTCTCCCCCGAACAGGAAGATGGCCACCACCGCAAACAAGGTTGTCAGGGTGGTATATACACTCCGGGTCATGGTCTGCCAGATGCTAGTATCCACCAGATCCCCCAGGCTTTCGCTCCGGCGATGGGTGTGGAGGTTCTCCCGGATCCGGTCGAACACCACGATAGTGCCGTTGACGGAATACCCTACTACCGTAAGCAGTGCAGCCACGAAGGAAGAATCGATTTCCAGATGGAGCACCGAGAACCAGGTAAGGGTCACCAGCACATCGATGATCAGGGCCACGATGGCGGCCAATGCGAAACGCAGCTCGAACCGTATGGTGATGTAGATGATCATCAGCACCCAGCTGAGGACCACTGCTCCGATGGCAGATTTCACCAGGTCGCCGCCCACGGTAGCCCCTACGTTTTCTACCCGGAGCACTTCATTCTTCCCCAGGCGGCCGGTCAGGTCGTTCATCACTTCCACCCGCTGGCTGTCGCTGATGATCCCGGTACGGATCAAGACCGACTGGCTGGTTTCTACCTGCTGGTCGCTGCTGCCCAGCTGGATCACACTGCTGCCCAGCTGATGGTCGCTGAGCACAGTCCGAACCTGGGCTACGGATACCGGCTGGTCGAATTTGATATCCAGGATGCTGCCGCCAGTGAAATCGATGCCCAGGTTGAATCCCCGGGTGAACATGGAAACGATTCCTACGATCAGCACCACCGCAGTGATGGAAAAGAAGATCTTGGCATGCTTGACTATGGAAAATTTATTCATCGTGCCGCCTCCCCTTTTCCGTCTTTCGCTTTCGGCTGGAAGGCTTTCGCCCCGAACCAGGCCGGATTTTTCGTAAAGTTGCTGCCAATGAAGGCGCCGAGGATGAACTTAGTCACCGTCACCGCCGTGAACATGCTGATCAGGACCCCAAGGGCCAGTGTCACTGCAAAGCCCTTGATGGGCCCGGTTCCCAGATAGAACAGCACCGCTGCGGCCATGAGGGTGGTCACATTGGAATCCAGGATGGTGGTGAAGGCTCGGGAGAAGCCGGAATTCACAGCAGCCCGGAGAGTCTTGCCGGCCTGGATTTCTTCCTTGAACCGTTCAAAGATCAGGACGTTGGCATCCACAGCCATCCCGATGGACAGGATGATCCCGGCGATACCCGGCAGGGTCAAAGTGGCGTTCAGGCCCTTCATCACCGCCAGCAGCAGCAGGGTGTAGAGCAGCAGTACGATATCTGCCACCAGTCCTGCCAACCGGTAGTACAGCAGCATGAACAGGAATACTCCCGCCAGGCCGATGGCAAAGGCTTTCATGCTGGCATCCTTGGCGTCCTGTCCCAGGGTGGGTCCCACAGTCCGGTTTTCCACCACTTCCAGTTTCACCGGCAGGGAGCCGCTGCGCAGGAGGATGGCCAGGTGTTCGGCTTCCTTGGCGTCCTTAGAACCTGTGATCTGGGCATTGCCTCCGGTGATGGGTTCACTGACCCGAGGCGCGGTGAGTACCTTGCCGTCCAACAGGATGGCGATCTGCCGGCCTACATTCCGGGCCGTCAGATCGGCGAATTTCTTGGCTCCTTCATCACTGAATTGGAGCGTGACCACCGGCTGCCCGCTTTGATCGGCACTGGCCTTGGAATCTTTCAGGTCCTTCCCTGTGAGGACGGTGTTCCCTTCCATATCCTTGAATTCCAGCATGGCCGTCTTGCCCAGCATGGCAATGGCCTGTTCCGGATCCTTTACTCCAGGCAGTTCCACGATGATCTTGTCCTTGCCCTGGCGTTGGATCACCGGTTCCGTCAGGCCCAGTTCGTTGACCCGGCGGCTGATGATCTGGATGGACCGGTTGATGGCGTCATCATCCACCTTGCTCTCCGGTGTTTCCTGGGCCTGGAGTACCACATGGGTGCCTCCCTGCAGGTCCAAGCCCTGTTTTACCGTACTGGCCAGTGGCTTGATGAATACGGCAAATGCAATCACGATGGCCAGCACTGAAACCAGCAGCTTGACCCGATTTTTACCCTCCAAAACGATTCCTCCTTATTTTCCGTTATTCTTGCATACCCGCAGTCCTTTTTCCGTACACAGATAACGGACTTTTGCATCATGGGCATTGGTGGGCAGCTCTTTCTGGACCTGCACTTCATACCCGATTGCCATGGGAACCCCTTTGGTACACCGTGGCAGGAACCGGTCATAATAGCCGGCTCCCCGTCCCAGCCGTTCCCCCTGGGCCGTGAATCCCAGGCCCGGTGTCAGTACCAGGTCGATGTCTTCCGGAGCGATGGTTTCCACAGGTTCCTGGGGCGTACGGATGCCATACCGATCCCGCCCCAGCTTCTTCAGGGTCACCAGCCGGGCCGCTGCCATGACCCCTGGTCCTTCCAGGATCTGGGGCACGCAGACAGTCTTGCCCATGTTGAGGGCGGTCTGGAGGGACTGGTCGATGTTCACTTCTCCCGGTTCTCCCAGGTAGCCCATGATCACTTTCCCTTCCAGGAACAGCCGGCTGTTGACGATATGGCTGTTGATCTCCCGGTTGTATTTATGGATTTCCCGCTGGTTCAGTTTCTGGATCTTCTCCCTGATTTCCTGGCGGACCGCTTTCTTATCCATTACTTTCCTTCTCCGATCCCTTCAGCCTTGGAGGCGTCTGCTGCCGGAGCTTCGGCAACTTCTGCGGGCTTGCTTTCCGGTTCCGCCTTAGGGGCCTCGTCCTTCTTAGGAGCTTCTTCTTTCTTGGCAGCTTTCCGGTTATTCTTCTTGTCGAAGGCAGAGGTGATCACGCCGCCTACGGCTGTTTTGCGGATGTGCATCTCCACGCCTTCCGCCACTTTGATCCGGATCTTGTCCTCATAGACTTTCGTGATGGTGCCCAGGATACCGCCGATGGTGACGATGTTGGTGCCCACCTTCAGGGAATCCAGCATCTCGCTGCGTTTCTTCTGATCCCGTTTCTGGGGACGGTAGATCATCAAGTAGAAGATCACACCCATGAGAATGAAAGGCCAGGCCATTTGAAGCAGATTTTCCATCAAAAATTACCTCCTCGTAGTTTCATAATTCTCTAAGAACGCTGCCCGGAATTCCGGGAACGTATCGTTAGCGATGGCAGTTCTCATATCCTCTGCAAATTTTATCAGAAAATGGAGATTATGTATAGATAAGAGCCGGAGAGCCAGGATTTCCTCCGCCTTGAACAGGTGGCGGATATAGGCCCGGCTGAAATGGCGGCAGGTATAGCAGTCACAGTGCTCATCGATGGGCCGCCAGTCTTCAGCGTACTGGGCGTTGCGCACCACCAGCCGTCCCGTAGGGAGCATGGCGGTGCCATTCCTGGCTACCCGGGTAGGATACACACAGTCGAACATATCCACTCCCAGGTTCACCCCTTCCACCAGGCAGTCGGGAGTCCCTACTCCCATGAGATACCGGGCCTTGTCCTTGGGCATGTGCTGGGTGGTCTTGTCCAGGATATCGTACATCAGGGGATGGGGTTCCCCTACAGACAGGCCGCCGATGGCGAAACCGGCGAAATCCATATCCGTGATAGCCTTGGCACTGTATTCCCGCAGATCCGGGTACATGCCTCCCTGGATGATCCCGAAGAGCCCCTGATCTTCCCGGGTCTTGGCTTCCAGGCAGCGGCGTGCCCAGCGGGTGGTCCGTTCCGTGGACTGTTTGGCGTAGGCGTGATCCGCAGGATAAGGGATACATTCATCGAAGGCCATGATGATATCCGCCCCCAGGTCTTCCTGGGCTTTCGTAGCCACTTCCGGGTTGAGGAACTGCCGGGAACCGTCCAGATGGGACCGGAACATCACCCCTTCTTCGGTGATCTTCCGCATCTCTCCCAGGCTGAACACCTGGAAGCCGCCGCTGTCGGTAAGCATCCCCCGCTGGTAGTTCATGAATTTGTGGAGGCCGCCGGCTTTCCGGATCAGCTCCGTCCCCGGCCGGAGGAACAGGTGATAGGTATTGGACAGGATCACCTGGGAATGCATGGCGTACAGTTCTTCCGGGGTCAGGGTCTTCACTGTAGCCTGGGTTCCCACCGGCATGAACATAGGGGTGTCGAAAGTCCCGTGGGGGGTGTGGAGTTTCCCCAGACGGGCCCCGCTCCGGGGGTCTTCCTTGATGAGTTCGAAATAGACGGAATGCATTTTTTCTCCTTTAATGAATGAACATGGCATCGCCGAAGCTGAAGAACCGGTATTTCTGTTCCACGGCCGTCTTGTAGGCATGGAGGATGTTCTCCCGGGAGCTGAGAGCGGATACCAGCATGATCAGCGTACTCTGGGGCAGGTGGAAGTTGGTCACCAGGGCATCCACGAACCGGAACTGGTAGCCAGGATAGATGAAGATGCTGGTCCAGTTCCCTCCGGCTTTCATTTCTCCGCTGGCCCCAGCGCTTTCCAGGGTCCGGACAGAGGTGGTGCCCACGGCGATGATCCGCCGCCCTTCCCGTTTGGCCTTGTTGATGGCGTCTGCCGCTTCTTGGGAAACGGTGTAGAATTCCCGGTGCATCTTGTGGTCTTCGATCCGGCTCTCATTCACCGGACGGAAGGTCCCCAGGCCCACATGGAGGGTGACGAAGACTTCCTCCACCCCCATATCCTTGATTTTCTTCAGCAGTTCCTTGGTGAAATGGAGACCGGCTGTAGGAGCAGCTGCGCTGCCCCGTTCCCGGTTGTACACGGTCTGGTACCGTTCGCTGTCTTTGAGTTTTTCGTGGATGTAGGGAGGCAGCGGGGTCTCCCCCAGCCGGTCCAGGATCTCTTCGAAGATCCCGTCATAATGGAACCGGGCGATCCGTCCTCCGAAATCCGTGGTCTCCAGGATCTCACAGCTCAGTTCCTCGCTGAATTTGATCTGGGCCCCCTTCTGGAGCTTTTTCCCCGGTTTCACCAGCACTTCCCAGTCCGTGGCGTTTTTCCGGGTCAGCAGGAATACCTCCACATGGGCTCCCGTGGTCTTCACTCCATGGAGCCGGGCTGGGATCACCCGGGTATCGTTGAATACCAGCAGGTCTCCGGGTTTCAGGTATTCCGGCAGGTTGTAGAAATGCCGGTGTTCCAATTCTCCCGTTTCCTTATCCATCACCAGGAGCCGGGAAGAATCCCGTGGTTCCACCGGTGTCTGGGCAATGAGTTCCTCTGGCAGATCATAATCGAAATCAGTAACTTCCATTTTTTATTCTCCTAATAGACCTGTTTCACCGTGATCCCCTGATAATAATGGGACAGGATGGTCTTGTAATCGTTGTTTTTTCCCCGTTTATCCTTCTGAAGGGCCATGCCCCGGGCACCCCACTGGCTCAGGCCCACCCCGTGGCCGAACCCGTTGCCGGTGAAGATCACCTTTTCTCCTTCTACATTGGTGAAAAGGCGCATATCTCCCACGCTGGTGCCTTCCGTATCTGCTTTTTTATCCCCGCCGATGGGAATGGTCTTCTTCCCGATGGGATACCCATATCCATTGGTGAGGGTCACATCCAGCTCTTTGGGCCGTTCCAGGCCGATCCGGACATCGAACAGGGAACTGTCCAGGTTCAGCAGGGAACGGACCTGGCTCCCGGTGAGGGTGACGTTCTTCCTAGACCCGACGAAAGTCATCCGTTTCACCCGGCCGGATACACCCCGGTCAGGGGTCCAGCGCATGGGAGCCGCTGTCCGGGCAGACAGACGGATGCCCTGGAGGTCACCCAGATCATAGCCCCCCTGGCTCAGGAGCCGGGTCAGCTGGACTTTGGTGAACACTTTGGTCCAGGCGTATCTGGGGGAATCCTGATCATAGTCGGGAACTGCCTGGAGATAAGGGATCTCCTTCCCCCAAACGGCACTGGCTGCTTCCGTATAGCCGCCTCCGCTGCTGTGGAACACTGCCTGGATGGGAGCGCCTCCATAGAGAGCCGCCACCCCGCTGGTGGCATCCACCAGTTTCGTGGTATTGGCATGCTCGGCGGTGATCCCGCCGTACACCTGTCCCAGCTCGTTGGCCCGGATATCGAAATTAGGGTATTTTCTCTGATCCAGGCTGTACAAGGCAAAACTCCGGGCCGCTACGGCCTGGGCCTTGATGGCTTCGTCCGGCCACAGGGGCAGTACTTCCTTGGCCACTACTCCGTAGAGATACTGTTCCACCGGCAGGGTGTTCACCAGGTTCAGGTTCTTTTTCCCGCTATTCAGGAGCACCGTCAGGGCTCCCCGGTATTTCTTCTGATGGACCAGCACTGGATTCTTGGCATCGGCAGCCAAGAGGGAAACCTGGCTGCTGCCCAGTTTTTTCTGGTCCGCATAAAGGCTGCCGTTCTTCACGCTGATGAAATGGCTCCCTGGCTGCAGCACGGTCGTCCTTCCGCCCGGTTCCACCACTTTGATCTTGCCGGCAGAACTGATCGGCGCAGAGAACTGGTCCACCGCCAGCCCTACCCGCAGCTTCGGGCCGCCTCCTGCGGCCAAAGCCAATCCCTGGCTCAGCAGCAGGCAGAGTCCAAGCAAAACCCCCAGTTTCTTTTTCATCGGGATCCGTCCTCCGTGGGATAGGGCACCCCCAGATACTGGTAGGCGGCCAAGGTGGCCTGCCGTCCCTTGGGAGTCCGCTGGAGCATGCCCAGCTGCATCAGGTAGGGTTCATAGACATCTTCCAGAGTCTCGGTCTCTTCGTTGAGGGAAGCCGCCAGGGTATCCACCCCCACCGGCCGTCCCCCGAAGTCCTTTACCAGCTTCTTCAGCAGCCGCCGATCGTTCTGGTCCAGGCCCAGGTCATCGATTTCCAGCCGTTCCATGGCATCCCGGCATACATCTCGGGTAATCACCTGGTGGCCGGCCACTTCAGCAAAATCCCGGACCCGTTTCAGCAGCCGGTTGGCCACCCGGGGCGTTCCCCGGCTCCGGCGGCCGATCTCATAGGCTCCGTCGGATTCGATAGAGACCCCCAGGATCTCCGCCGCCCGCTCCACGATGATCTGGAGCTCTTCCGGGGTATAGAATTCCAGGTGGCAGATCACCCCGAACCGGTCCCGGAGCGGAGCTGCGATAGCACCCATCCGAGTCGTAGCCCCCACAAGGGTGAACCGGGGCAGATCCAGACGGACGCTCCGGGCCGCCGGCCCCTTCCCGATGATGATGTCCAGGGCGTAGTCCTCCATGGCCGAATAGAGGATTTCTTCTACGGTCTTGGGCAGCCGATGGATTTCATCGATGAACAACACATCGCTGTCGCTCAGGTTGGTGAGGATGGCCGCCAGATCTCCCTGCCGTTCCAGCGCCGGCCCGCTGGTGATCCGGATGTTCACATTCAATTCGTTGGCGATGATGTTGGCCAGGGTGGTCTTCCCCAGGCCCGGGGGCCCGTAGAGCAGCACATGGTCCAGGGCTTCCTTCCGTTTCAAGGCGGCCTGGATGAAAATCTCCATGTTCCGTTTCACTTTGGACTGGCCTATGTATTCCGCCAGCCGCCGGGGACGCAGGCTGTACTGCCAGCCGTCCTGTTCCTGCTCGTGCCCGGCGATCACACGATTGGTATCTTCCATTTAACTCCTCCTGGCCATCAGGCGCAGTGCTTCTTTCAAGAGGTCTTCTGCCTGGCTGTCAGCGGTCACTTTCAGTTTCTTCAGCACTTGGGCGATTTCCCCCTGGGTATAACCCAGGTAGCTGAGCCCTTCAGCCACCGCCCCCAGGGGCGTGGTGTCGTCGTCCGGCACATCGCCCTCATAGCCGCCTGCAGTCCCATCCTCTTCCATTCCTTCCGGACCCGTCATATCTTTCAGTTCCAGCAGCAGCCGTTCAGCTGTCTTTTTCCCGATCCCGGGCAGCTTGGTGAGGAATTTCAGATCCCGATTCTTCACTGCCAGATAAAAGGCGTCCACCTTGGCCGCGGACAGGATCCCCTGGGCCACCTTGGGCCCGATGCCGCTGACGGTGATCAGCTGGGTGAACAGAGAATAGGCATCGTAGGACAGGAAGCCGAACAGCTGGAGGGCATCCTCCCGTACGGACAGATAGGTATAGATCTTCACTTTCTGATCCACCTGGATCCGGGAAAGGTCCCCGGTGTTCAGAAAGATCCGGTAGCCCACGCCTTGGGTGTCCACTAGGCAGAAATTCGTCCCGATATGGTCCACTCGTCCTGTAATGAATCCAATCATCGCATCCTCTCCCGCAGTTCCTGTTCCCGGATGAAATTGAGCCCTGTGATGCCGATGGCCAGGGCGTCGGCCACATCGTCCGGTTTGGGCTTTTCCTGGATATGGAGCAGTTTCTGCACCATATAGGTCACCTGTTCCTTATTGGCTCGCCCGGTCCCGGTGATGGCCTGCTTCACCTGGATGGGCGTATATCCATAGACCGGGATGCCGGCCTGGGCCGCTGTCAGCAGGATGACCCCCCGGGCCTCTCCTACGGCGATGGCCGTGGTCACATTCCGGTTGAAGAAGAGCTTTTCCACGGACATGAAGTCCGGCTGGAAACGCTGGATCAGTTCCGTCAGCTCTTCATAGATCTTATTCAGCCGCCTCTCCGGCAGCATATCCTTATCCGTAAAGACGGCTCCATAATGGACGGGGATCAGCCGGCTCCGTTCCAGCCGCACCAGCCCGTAGCCGCAGATCGCCGTACCCGGGTCGATACCCAATGCCAGCATGTGCAATTCCCTCCTTATGGTGAAAAAGCCGGCCTCCAGGGAAGGATTCCCCAGCTGGCCGGCCATATGTACTCCTGGGATGGCTGTTCAGTGCAGACAGCAGTTCCCCTTATTCTTCATCAGGCAGGTCAGCGTTCGTATAAACGTCCTGCACATCGTCCAGATCATTGAACGCGTCGATCATGTTCTGGACCTTCTCTGCCTCTTCCCCTGCGACGGCAACGGTGTTATCCGGGATCAGGGACAGCTCGCTCATGGCCACTTCGATGTTGTGGTCGGCCAAAGCCTTTTCCACTGCATCGTAATCTTCCGGAGCCGTGGTGATCACATAGGCATCGTCAGTGGTCTCCATATCTTCTGCACCAGCATCCAGTGCCACTTCCATCACTTCGTCTTCAGAAGGCGCCCCTTCCTTTTCTACCGTGAAGACCCCTTTATTCTTGAACATCCAGCCCACACAGCCGGATTCTCCCATATTCCCGCCTTTGGAGAATACATGGCGCACATCGGCTGCCGTCCGGTTCCGGTTGTCCGTCAGGGCGCTGACCATGATGGCCACCCCAGCCGGGCCATAGCCTTCGTAGGTGATCTGTTCGTAGTTGGACCCTTCGGTGGCACCCTGGCCTTTGGCGATGGCCCGTTTGATATTATCCTTGGGAATGTTGTTGGCCTTGGCTTTGGACAGAGCCAGCTTCAGTCTCATATTGCCAGTAGGATCAGGACCGCCCATGCGTACCGCAATCGTGATTTCACGGCCGATCTTCGTGGTGATCTTCCCACGGAGTGCATCAGCCTTGCCTTTTTTGAATTTGATATTCGCCCACTTGGAATGTCCTGACATTCTTGATTCCTCCTACATAAATTCGAAAACGCCGGGTATGGAGCCCTCGTTTCAACGTACTCATACCCGGCTATTTTATCACACTCTGTTTATTTGCGCAAATATACCCGTTCCATATCTACGTTCTTCACGCCGTCCATAGCCTGTTCGATCTTGCCGGCGCTGTCTGCCTGGGTGGTATCTGCAAAGCGTTTCAGCAGCACCCGGGTGAGGCCCGGTTCCGTCAGAGCCCCTGGCCCGTTGAGGCAGCCCTTCTGGCAGGCCATCCCTTCCAGATACTGGATATCCAGTTTTCCGGCTTCCACATCTTTCAAAGCCTGGAGACATTCATCCAGCCCGTTGCAGTACAGGGTCTTCAGAGCATCCACATCCACTTCCGGATGGTTGTCCCGGACGTAATCCTTGACGGCATTGCTGACCCCGGCCGCCTGGGGGAAGCTGCAGCCATCGGCGGAAGAGGCCGCATGGAAAGGGGCTTCCTCGCATTTGGCCGGATCGATGTCCCGGCTGTCCATCATGCACTTCAGTTCTTCGAAAGTCAGTACGAAATCGATTTCATCCGGATGTTCCCGGGCTTCCACCTTCTTGGCGATGCAGGGACCGATGAAGCAGGTGAGGGCACCGGGATGCTTATATTTCTCTAGTTTGCTCCGGGCCACCATGGGAGACACCGCATCGGAGATACAGTCAGCCAATTCCGGCGCATGGCGTTTCACCGTAGCCACGAAAGCCGGGCAGCAAGAGCTGGTCATCACTTTCTGTTTACCGGTGGGCACCTTTTCCAGGAATTCTTCCGCTTCGGAGATGGTGGTCATATCAGCACCCAGGGCCACTTCCTTCACAGAAGCGAACCCTAGTTCCTGGCAGGCTTTGACGATCTGGCCCGGATGGACCTTCAGTCCGAACTGGCCCACAAAGGAAGGAGCCAAGAGGGCCACCACTTCTTTTCCGCTCTTGATGGCCTGGATCAATTGGACGATATGGCTGCGTTCTTCGATGGCGCCGAAGGGGCAGGCACCCCTGCAGGCACCGCATTCTACGCAGATGTTCTTGTCGATTTCTGCCTTTTTGTTGGTACCAGTATGGAGGGCGTGGACCTTGCAGGCATTTTCGCAAGGGCGGGCGATTTCCACCACTGCGCCGTAGGGGCAGGCCCGCTTGCAGTTGCCGCATTCGATGCACATATCGTAATCGATGTGGGCACGGCCCTGGTAGACGGAAATGGCCTTCTTCGGACAGCCGTTCATGCACCGATGGGTCAGGCAGCGACGGCACACGTCGGTAATCATGTATTTGTTCACCGGGCAGGCAGAGCAGCCTTCCGGCAGCACAGCGATTACGTGCTGGGTCCGGTCCACCGGTTCAGAAATGGCTTTGTTGGCCGCTTCGATGATGTTCATATCTGTATCTACACCCAGGGCCACACAGATCCGCTCCTTCAGGACTGCCCGTTCCTTGTGGACACAGCAGCGGGTCCTGGGAGTGTTCTCATTGACGATCTGCAGGATGTCATAGACATGGTCCGGCAGGTTCCCGTCGTAAGCCATTTTCGACAGCATGGTCAGCACTTTCCGTCTGATGTTTGTAATAACAGTGACTTCCATTTCTTGCTCCCCTTTGAATCATATAAAAAATCGATCAATCTATATGTTCTCTATCATACCATACTTTGTCAAAAAAAATAAGCCGGGAACTGTATATTTTTAGAGATAATTGAAACAAAAGTTACACTTTTTATAGTTACTTCCTTATAAGAGGTATAACAAGGGGGTGTTGCACATTGCGTGCAACACCCCCTGTCAACTCTTTACTCCAAGCCCAAAAGCTTCTTCACTTCTGCTTCCAGCTGGCCCTTTTCCACCACATCGCTTTCCCGTCTCTGGAGTTTGGGCAGTTCCTGCATGCTGGCCGGGATGGGCATCTTCGCCAGTTTGCTCAGATCTTCCATGGCCACGAAGGGATCTAGTCCTTTCCCTTCATAGGTATCCGGATCCAGGGACGCCAGGACCACATCATTGAACTTGAAGGGGCTGGCAGTACTCAGGACGATGCTGTAGGTTTCGTCCCCCGTCATCAGACGGTATTTTTCCATCGCTTTGTAGGCCACAGCCGTATGGGGATCCATCACATACCCATAATTGTTGTATACATCCCCGATGGTCTCTTTGGTTTCCACTTCGTCCACCCATGTCCCGAAGAAATCCTTCAGGAT
Organism: Acidaminococcus nyctereutis; assembly: GCF_052216985.1. Taxonomy (NCBI): domain Bacteria; kingdom Bacillati; phylum Bacillota; class Negativicutes; order Acidaminococcales; family Acidaminococcaceae; genus Acidaminococcus; species Acidaminococcus nyctereutis. The sequence goes on along the minus strand of NZ_JBQOUY010000003.1, from coordinate 149,027 downwards.
CTGGTTCTGGAGCTCGGTGCCGATCTTGTATTCGCCCTTTTCGTTCAATTCCTTCATCCACTCCGCCACCTGTGCTGCATCGTGGCCGGTTTCCTCGAACAGCAGCCGTTCCAGATTGCTGGAGACCAGGATATCCATAGAAGGAGAAATGGTCTTGTGGAAGGGGCGCTTCCGGTTGTAGATCCCCGTATTGATGAAGTCCGTCAGTACATTATTGCTGTTGGAGGCACAGATGAACTTGTTCACCGGCAGGCCCATCAGTTTGGCATAGAAGCCGGCCAGGATGTCTCCGAAATTCCCCGTAGGCACGGCGAAGTTCACCGGAGCCCCGTTTTCGATCCGTCCGCTGTTCACTGCATCGGCATAGGCGCTGAAATAGTATACGATCTGAGGGACCAGCCGTCCCCAGTTGATGGAGTTGGCAGACGAAAAGGCACAGCCATGTTCCTGGAGCTCTTCCTCCAGAGGCTGGCTGCCAAAGAGGATCTTCACCCCGGTCTGGGCATCGTCGAAATTCCCTTGCACAGCCACCGCATGGACGTTAGCTCCTTTTTGGGTCACCATCTGGAGCTTCTGGATATCGCTGACGCCTTCCTGGGGATAGAACACGATGACTTCCGTTTCCGGCACATCAGCGAACCCGGCCATGGCCGCCTTTCCCGTATCTCCGGAGGTAGCCACCAGGATCACCAGTTTCTTTTGTTCCCCGGTCTTCTGGACCGCTTTGGTCAGGAACAGGGGCAGGATCTGCAGGGCCATGTCTTTAAATGCACAAGTGGGGCCGTGCCACAGTTCCAGCACATCCAGGTTCTCCTTCAGCAGGTGCAGGGGGGCTGGGAAATCCCCGAAACGATCCTTGCTGTACGCCGTTTCCACACAGTTCCGCAATTCGTCTTCACTGTAGTCCGTCAAGAAGCGGGCCAGTACCGTCAAGGCCCGGTCACTATAGGACGCTTCCCGCATGGCATCAATTTCCGCCAAACTGATGGGTGGGAATTCTTTCGGGACGAAGAGTCCCCCATCCGCCGCCAGTCCATTGGAAATCGCGTGAGCGGAGCTCACCATATCTGTTTTCCCTCTTGTGCTAATGTATAACATAGTCCCCCCTACTTTCTGCTTATCGCATATGGTATCATAGCATATGCGATGTATATACGCAACATTTACAGGCGAAGAATTTTCTTTGTTCGTCCTTTTCAAGGCGCCTTTCCTATCCCGTCCCCTTTTGCTATAATGAAAGCAGTTATTGGTTTATTATATCAATTTATGGAGCGAGAAACAAATGGACGTAAAAATTGCTTGTGCACAAATCCAAGTGGAACCAGGAAATCCGGAAGCCAATACCCGCAGGGCCCTGGCCGCTATCGCCAAAGCCCGGGAGGCCCGGGTGGATATCCTGCTCCTGCCGGAATTGATGGTCCCTGGCTATCTGCTAGGCGACTTGTGGGAACAGAGTGCCTTCCTCCAAGACTGTGCAGCCTGGGGACAGGAAATCATTGCTGCCAGTGAAGGGATCTGCGTGATTTTCGGCAATATCGCCACCGATCCTTCTAAAGTCAACGAAGACGGGCGAGTACGGAAATACAACGCTGCTTTTGTGGCCCAGGACGGAAAACTCCTCCGAGGCGGCCTGCCTTATCCCTTCATCAGCAAGACTTCCCTCCCCGACTATCGGGAATTCGATGACAGCCGGTATTTCCATAGCATCGCCAAACTGCTGCCGGAACTGGGCCGGAATGTTTCCATCGAAGACTTGGTGAAGCCGGTGGCCGTGACCATCCGAGGCCGGGAGCTGCAGCTGGGAGTCCTCCTGTGCGAGGACGGCTGGACAGAAAATTACTATTATGACGTACCGGAGCTGTTAAAGAAGAATGGGGCCCAGATCCTCTGCAACTTATCCTGTTCCCCCTATACCTTCCACAAGAACCGGAAACGCCACGACCTGTTCGTGAACCAGTCCCGTTCCTGCGGCATCCCCCTGATCTACTGCAACAATGTAGGGATCCAGAACAACGGCAAGAATGTATTCACCTATGACGGCTGCAGCTGCATGTATGATGCCCAGGGAGAAATGATCACTGATTCTCCAGCCTTCCAAGAAGATCTGCTGATGAGCCGCTGGGATCCAGATACGGGCCGGCTCCAGGGAGAACGAGGCCTCCAGCCTCCCCTGACCGATGCCCAAGCCATCTACACTTCTCTCCGCTACGGGGCTTCCCTGTTCCTGGAACAGCTGGGGATCCGGAAGATGACCATCGGCGTCTCGGGAGGCATCGATTCTGCCGTGACGGCAGCGTTCTATGTGGATATCCTGGGACCGGAAAACGTCCTTTTAGTGAATATGCCCAGCCAGTACAATTCAGAACTCACCAAAGGGCTGGCCCAGAAGATGGCAGAAGCCCTGGGGACCCACTACGCCATCTTCCCCATCCAGGAAGTGGTGGATCAGACCATCCTCCAGTTCAGCAGTACTCCGGTGCACAATTACGCCACCGGCGAGGAATTCCATCTGAAAGTCACCCCTTTTGCCGCGGAGAACATCCAGGCCCGGGACCGGGGCGCCCGTGTGCTGGCCGGCCTGGCTTCTCTTTTCGGGGGAGGGTTCTCCTGCAACTCCAATAAGGCAGAGATGACCGTAGGCTATGCCACCTTCTACGGAGATATCGCCGGGGTCCTGGCTCTCATCGGAGATTTGTGGAAACACCAAGTCTACGCGCTAGGCCGGTATCTAAATGAAGCTGTATTCCAAAAAGAAGTCATCCCGGACGAAATCTTCCGGATCAAGCCCAGTGCGGAACTGTCCGCTGCCCAGACGGTGGGCAAAGGCGGTGATCCCCTGGTCTACCCCTATCACGATTACCTGCTCCAGGCTTTCGTAGAAAGCTGGTACAAGACTTCTCCGGAGGAACTCCTGACCTGGTACGTGGAGGGGACCCTGGAAGAACATCTGGGCTGTGAAAAAGGCCTGGTGGACCAGCTCTTCCCGGATGCCCGTTCCTTCATCGAGGATCTGGAACGGTGGTGGAAGCTGTTCTGCGGCCTGGCCGTAGCCAAGCGGATCCAGGCGCCCCCCATCCTGACCATTTCCAAACGAGCCTATGGCTATGACCACCGAGAAGCCCAGCTGAAGCCCTTCTATTCCCGGAAATACAAAGAACTGAAGGCCCGTCTGCTGGAAGGACAGGCTTGAAAGATGGGAAAGGAGACCTGGCTGCTGCGGAATGCCCTTTTGGCTGCTGTCTACGCCGCCCTTACCCTGGGCCTGGCCCCTCTCAGCTACGGACCCGTCCAAGTGCGTTTTTCTGAATGCCTGACCCTGCTGGCTTTCTACAATCCCAAATGGATCCCCGGACTCACGGCCGGATGCTTTTTAGCCAACCTGGGGAGCCCTTTTGGCCTGCCGGATATGCTCCTGGGCACTCTGGCCACTTTCCTGGGGATCTGGCCCATGCATCGGATGAAAAGCCCTTACCTGGCCTCCCTGTGCCCGGTAGTAAGTAACGGGATCCTGATCGGAGCCGAGCTAGAGGTACTGGCGGCCCTGCCCCCAGACTTGTCCTTAGGTGCCGCCATGATCTACATCGGTGCCGGAGAATTCCTCAGTGTCACAGTGCTGGGGAACCTGCTACTGAAGATGGTCATGAAGAACGAAACCTGCAAAAGAATATTGATGGAATGAAAGGGGGTGTTGCACAGAACGTGCGACACCCCCTTTCATCAATCAGCAGCCTTTTGGAAAAAATCTCCCAGGATCTTTTCCATCTTTTCCCGGCCGTCCCCTGGCTGGGCTTCGTAGATTTTTTCTTCTCCATAGAAGAAAGTGGGTACGTAGTAGTAATTCCGACCCTTCAGTTTTTCCGGTTCCCGGTTTTCATTCACCTTCACCAGAGGGATCTTTTTGTATTCCGGATGGCTGGCAAACAGATCTTCCAGCACCTCATTGGCCAGTCGGCAGTAGGGACATCCATCCATGTAGATAAAGAGCAGTTCCATGATTTTCCTCCTTTATACTTTTTATGTTAACCTTGTATTTTGACTAGTTGACGAGAAAATTTTCTTTCCTTATACTGATAAGCATATTATACCAGAAGGGATGAGATCATTGAAGATAGAAGCTTTGCGCGCACTGACGGACCGGATTGTGGAAGGATACCGGCTGAAACCGGCAGATCCGGAAGTCCAGGAACTCCTGACCCAGCCCCTGGAAGAACTCCAGGAAGAAGCCGGCCGGATCCAAAAACATTTCTGCGGCAACCATGTGGACTTCTGCACCATCATCAACGCCCGGAGCGGCCGCTGCGGAGAAAACTGCAAATACTGTGCCCAGGCGGCCTGCCACCATACCGGCTGTGAGGAATACGGCTTCCTTTCCAAGGAAGAAGTGATGGAAACCGCCAAAGCCGATCAAGATGCTGGGGCCAACCGGTTCGCCATGGTCACATCGGGACGGGCCCTTACCGGTAAAGATTTTGAAAAGGCCCTGGAGATCTACCGGGCCATGAAAAAAGACCTGACCATCGATTTGTGCGCTTCCCACGGTATCCTCAGCCGGGAACAGTTCCGCCGCCTCCGGGAAGCCGGTGTCACCAGCTACCACCACAATATCGAAACCTCCCGCCGGTACTTCCCCCAGATCTGCACCAGCCACACCTTCGACGACCGGATCCGGACCATCAAAGCCGCCCAGGCGGAAGGCATGTGCGTCTGTTCCGGGGGCATCATCGGTATGGGCGAGACCTGGCAGGACCGGCTGGATATGGCCTTCACCCTCCAGAGCCTGGGTATCGAATCCATCCCCATCAATGCCCTGATGGCCATTCCCGGCACCGGCATGGAAGGTCGCAAACCCCTTCCTGCGGAAGAGATCCTCCGGACCATCGCCATTTTCCGATTCATCAATCCCACTGCCAACATCCGGCTGGCTGCAGGACGGAAGCTGCTGCCCCAGAATGGAGCCACGGCACTGAAAGCAGGGGCCTCCGCATCCATTACAGGCAATATGCTCACCACCAGCGGCACCACCATCAAAGAAGATATGGAGATGCTGAAAGGACTGGGGATGACCAACCACTAAAAAAAGGGGCTGTTGCGCATGCAACAGCCCCTTTTTGAGGTCTCGGGTCTCGAGTTGTGAGTCTCGAGCCGTTGGATAGAACCTGTCCCCATGGCCAGGTTCTTTTGAAGGTGTAGAACCAGTATCGTGCTGGATATAGAAACGAATATCTTATCGTTAGCAGATGAGGGTTTGTACATTCAAAAAATTTGCTTGCAAATTTCTCATTCGGCTCGAGACTCGAGACCGAGCCGCTATGCGGCTTATGAGACCGGGGGTGTGAATCTTTCACACCCCCATTTTCATGCTCAGAAGCATTCGCAGTTGACCATGAAATAGGATTTGGGATGAGCGCAGACCGGGCAGACTTCCGGAGCTTTTTCCGCTTCCACGATATGGCCACAGTTGGAGCAGATCCATACGGTCTTTTCGCTGCGCTGGAACATGGTCCCTTCTTCCACTTTCTTCAGCAGGGCTCTGTAGCGTTCTTCATGATGCTTTTCAATGGCACCCACAGCCTTGAACTTATAAGCCAGATCCTTGAACCCTTCCTTTTCGGCCGTTTCTGCGAATTCCTTGTACATTTCCGTCCATTCGTAGTTTTCGCCGGCAGCAGCATCTTTCAGGTTAGCAACCGTATCAGGGATGGAGCCCCCATGGAGAGCCTTGAACCAGATCTTGGCATGTTCTTTTTCATTGCCGGAAGTTTCCAGGAAGTTCTGGGCAACCCGTTCATATCCTTCCTTCTTGGCTACGCTGGCATAATACCCATATTTATTGTATGCCTGGGATTCACCTGCAAATGCAGTCCATAAGTTTTTTTCAGTTTGAGAACCTTTCAATTCAGCCATTGTCAAATCCTCCTTTTTTTCTTTCCCCACTAGGGGATCCTTTGCAGAGAACGGCTGTACAGCGCACGCACAGCTCTTTGTTCCCCCCATGTTGTTCCTTTTTCTTGACACCCTTATAATACAGCAAACTTAGAAAATAGTCAAGCCTTTTTAATAATTATTTTCTTTTAATGCTACTCGTCTTTTGTTCTTTCCGAGCCAGCCGTTCCGCCAGGATCTGTTCTGCGGTCCGTACCTTGCCGGATTTTTCCGGCTGCCAAGTACCGGCTCTCCCTTCCCAGAAAATCCGCACCGGAAGATTGGAAGATCCTGGAGGAGAAAAATAGAAGGTTCCCTTTTTCCCCGGAGTCACCGTCCCCAGCACCATAGTTTCTCCATCATGGTCCCAGCCAAAAGAGAGGCGTTTGTCAGGGATCCGCAGATAGCGAGCTGTTCCCCCTTCTTCCGCCAGGATCCCTTCTCCTGCATAAGGCCCGCCGTAAGGATTGAACCGCAGCTGGGTGGCATTCTTCCCGTGGGTCCGGAAGTTTACATCATACATGACTCCATAGTTCCCATAGTTCACCACCGGAACATTCCGCGTCACATCCGTCCCCCGGAGATAAGGATCTTTACTGTCATCGGCCAGTTCCACGCCCCATATCACGCCGGCATCCGCATCAAAAGATCCTGCCAAGGTCACATGGGCATCAGCCCCTGCAAAAGTTCCCCGGAGCACATGGCCTCCTTGATCCGGAGGCAGGATGGTATACACTTCTGCGGAGATCCGGGGATCCGCTTCTACCGGCATCATGATGAAAGACACTTCTACCGGTTTATCGAAGGTCAGGTCCACGATCCCCGTCACCAGTTCCTGGGGATGGAGGATGTACCCTTTTCCGTTGTTCAGGATATCCCTGGGTCCATTCAGCAGGAATTTCCGTCCGTTGGGCACTGATCGGTAGTACCGCTCCTGGGCTTCTTTCCCTGCCGCCAGCCAGTCTTCATTAGGCCGTGAGATGCCGGTCCTGCCAAAAGCTGCCTGGATAGGCCGAAGAGTCGTCCGGCGCAGGAGCACCGCCAGCCGTTTGTCCGTATGGGTATCGTTCACATGGTGGAAGAACAGCCGTACCGGCCCTTCCACCGTATCCCGATACATGATGCCGGTCTTCCCCACCATTTCCGGGCTGTCTGAAAAAATAAGAGTGGGACCATCATGGGTGATGGAACCCTTGACTTCCTGATAGGCAGGGACTCCGTCCTGCCAGGCAAGATCCTGTATAGATGCCTGTGCTCCCAAAGGAAACAGCAGAGCCAGGCTTGCACACAGCCAGTTCTTGAAAGATTTACGATACCCCAACGCTTGCCCCTCCATACATCAGTAAACTTTTTGATTGACACGCTTCCTATTCTATCATAAAACCTCTTTTTCTTTATTATTTTCAGAAATTACCCAATAATCAAGTATTTCTTCTTGTCGAATGCCTTGTAACTCGCTATAATATAAACTATAAGATTCAATTATAAAAGAATGATGTGGACTTTCCATACAGATGCAGCACAGAAAGGAGGGTCGTTGCCTATGCAAATCCGAACCATCAAGGCAGATCCCAGCGGCAACATAACCTTATTTGTATTGGATCCAGCAGCCCCGGAAATCCGGAAAGTACTGAACCAGAAGCTCCTGGCTCTGGATTCCTCCGTAGAGCAGGTGGGCTGTCTTTCTCTGGAAAATGGCCAGCCCCACGTAGAAATGATGGGAGGGGAATTCTGCGGCAATGCCACCCGTTCGGCCGGAGCCTGCACCCTCTTCTTCCAGGGGGAAAAGGAAGGGGAGTTCAATGTTTCCTGCAGCGGCTGCCCGGTTCCCCTTCCTGTAAAAGTCCAAAAAGTGAAGGATCATATTTTTAATGCCAGCGTCCAGCTCCCGCCTCCCTTAGGGATGAAAAAGGTCAAACTTTCTTATGAACGGGAAAGCGTAGAATGCCAGGAAGTGGTCCTGCCCGGCATCACCCATTATATCTATTTCACCTTGAATGTGGAGGAAGTGGACCAGGACCAGCTGTTCTATTCTCTCCAGCGAGAGATTTCCCGAGGCAAGGAACCAGAGGCCTATGGTCTGATGCTGGTTGAGATCAGCACTTTGAAGATGCTGCCCATCGTCTACGTTTCTTCTACCGGTACCCTGTATCGGGAAAATAGCTGTGGCAGCGGATCGGCGGCTGTAGCAGCTGCCCTGGCCCTGCGGCAGAACCGTTCCCTGGCGGCGTCCCTCCAAGAGCCTGGCGGCCGGATCGATATCGAAGCCGAATGGAAAGAAGGGCACATCACCAGTCTTACCATCGGTGGTCCAGTCAAATTGGAAGAAGAAACTCTCCTGGATGTGCCATTATGAAATCTTTGGCTTGACAATAGGAAGCCAGCCATGCTAGAATAATTTTGTTGTGATATCCATCACGCTTGCCGAAGTGGCGGAATTGGCAGACGCACTTGACTCAAAATCAAGCGCCCTCAAAGCGTGCCGGTTCGAGTCCGGCCTTCGGCACCAATATTGAAATGATAAAAGAGGCTGTTGCAAATGCAACAGTCTCTTTTTAGGTCGCGGGTCGCGAGCCGTGAGTCGCGGGCTTGTTGGTGTAGCCCGAAGATCCAGTTTCACAGCTTCATTCGATTTTCTCTTATCTTCATATAGAAATGAGACAACCGGTTTGAACGGCCAGGCTCGCGGCCCATGACCCGTGACGCGCGACCAGGGGGTGCTGCCATATGCAGCACCCCCTGCTTTCATTTTGCCGGTACAATGGTCCCTTTGAATTTCTCTTCGATGAATTTCTTTACGGCTTCGGAATGGAAGATTTCAGCGATTTTTTTATATTCCGCCCTATCCTTATCTTTTTCCCGGGCAGCCAGCACCATCACAGCCAGAGGTTCATCATCCTTTTCCCAGAACAGGCCCTGCTTCTTCACATCCATGCCGGAGCTCATCACATAGTTCATGGTGATTACGGCCAGATCCACATCTGCCAGGCTCCGTGGCAGCTGGGCCGCTTCCAGTTCCTTGAACTTCAGGTTCTTGGGGTTTTCCACCACATCATTGACCGTGGCCTTGAAACCCACCCCCTGTTTCAGTTTGAGCAGGCCGGCTTTTTCCAGCAGCACCAGTCCCCGTCCTCCGTTGGTAGGATCATTGGGAATGGCCACCGTGGCCCCGTCTGGAATCTTTTTCAGGTCATGGATCTTGTCACTGTAGATGCCCATGCGCATCAGGATGGTATTCCCGATGGGTACCAGCTTGGTCCCGTTCTGTTTGTTGAAGTTGGCCAGGAAGGGAGCATGCTGATAGCTATTCAGATCCAAGTCTCCTTCCGCCAGAGCTTTGTCCGGGGTGATGTAATCGGAGAACTCCACCACTTCCACATTGATTCCCTGCTTCTTGGCTTCGTCCGCCACTGCATGGACCACATCCGCATGAGGCCCTGCGGTCGCCCCGATTTTAATGGGCTTGCCGCTGCTGGTGCTCTTCTTGTCCCCGCCGCTGCCGCCGCAGCCGGCTGCCAGCAGCGCCGCCGTCACCATACCCGTTAAAAACAGCAGAAGTTTCTTCTTTCCCTTCATCTCATCGCTCCCCTTTTAATTCATATTATTTTACTAGTAATTCATGTGTCTATCATAGTCGGAAACAGAGGAGATGTCAAGAGCTGCACATCTCCGCCCCCTTATTTCCCCCATACCTCCTGGACGATGGAACGGACCAGAGCCAATTTGGCCCATTGCTGTTCTTCCGTCAGCCTGTTGCCGATTTCGCAGGAGGCAAAACCGCACTGAGGACTGAGGCAAAGGTTTTCCAGGGGAACATACCGGGCCGCTTCCCGGATCCGGGCGATGACCTGTTCCCTGTCTTCCAGTTCCGGCCGCTTGGTGGTAATGAGGCCCAGCACCACCTTTTTCCCGGGAACCACTTCCTTCAGCGGTGCAAAGCTTCCAGACCGTTCATCATCGAATTCCAGATAAAAAGCATCTACATTCTCCCTGCCGAACAGCAGCGGAGCAATGGGGCCGTAGCCGCCCCGGGCCGCCCAGGTGGAATGGTAATTGCCCCGGCACACATGGGTGGTGACTACCAGATCTTTGGGACGGTCTTCCAGCGCCAGGTTGTTCAATCTGAGGTATTCCTCCGCAATGGCCTTCAGGGAAACAGCTCCCTTCTGGCGCTTGTTCCAGTATTCTGTATCGCAGAACATGCCCCAGGTGCAGTCATCGAACTGGATATTCCGGCAGCCGGCATGGTACAGATCCCGGATTACCTGCCTGTAGGCGGCGGCAATATCCTGTAGCAGCTCTTCCCGGTCCGGGTACACCGCATCGGTGATTTTCCCGTTGTCTCCCCGGTACAGTTCCGCCAGAAGCTGTGCCGGCGCGGGCATGGTCTGCCGGGCCAGTGTATCATAATCCTCAAATCCCTTCACATACTTGAAGTGCTCCACAAATGGATGATTTTCTCCGCCGATTTTCCCGGTGACGATGGCGGTGCCCCGGGTGGTCTCCTCTCCGTGGAACTGGTAGCCGTGATCCAGTTCAATGTGGGTGATTCCCTGGAAACCCCAGAAAAAGTCCAGGTGCCAGTAGCTCCGCCGGAATTCACCGTCGGTGATAGTGTGGAGCCCGGCAGCCTTCTGTTTTTCGATGAGCCTGGCGATCTCCTCGTCTTCCACCTGCTTCAGGTCCAGGGCGGCGATCTCGCCCCGGGCAAAACGGGCCCTGACCTCTTTGATCCGGTCCGGACGCAGGAAACTTCCTACAATATCAAAACGAAATGGTGCCTGCAAAGTCATTCTTAAAATCCCCCTCTGTATTCTGAGCCATCAGATAGTTATTGTTTCTTCATGGGTCTTATTATAAGAAAGAGCGGGAATTTTGTATAATGGATAAAAGATTGGGATTGGTATAGATAAAAAGAATAGGGGAGTACTGCAGGTTCTGTGCAGCACTCCCCGTTTACCGGTTGATCCACTCATTGACCTTCCGGTTGTAGTACTCGTTCTTTTTCTTCTGGACCCATTTGTCCCTTTCGTCACAGATGGCCAGCATTTCATCCACCATTTCTTCCGCAGTAGCCGGCTGGACATGGAGCAGGTACTGGATCATCCGTTCCACCGTGCTCTCCGTGCCCAAGTTCTGGGCCATCAACTCACCCAGTTCCGCTGGATACCCCAGATTCACTACCACATCCACCAGCTCCCGGCTCAGCTTTTCCAATCTCGTCATTGTCCGTCTTTCTCCTTTGTCCGTTTTCCCCGCAGCAGCCGATACATCAACTGCAGCACCAGAGCCCCGGCCAGCACCCCGCAGGTATCCAGCACCACATCCGATAACTGGGCACTGCGGCCCGGGCTGAACAGCTGGATCCATTCATCCACCGCTCCCACACAGGCTCCCCAGCAAAGCACTGAGAAGAGGCTCCGTTTCCCATAAAACCCAGCCAGCCCGGAAAGGACCATTCCCAGGGCCGCAAATTCTGTGAGATGGGCCAGTTTCCGGATGGTATAGAAGTTCAGATACCCCATGCCCGGCAGACTTCCCCACCGAGCCAGGGCCAAATGGAGTACGGACTGGCTTTCTGCCTGGGATACTGTGCCGTTTTGGAGGGAATGTCCCCAGATGAACCCCAGCAGCAGTACCAGCAGTATCCAAAATATCCGACGGCCCATAACCCCACCTCCTGTTCGATGGGTACTATTATAGCATAAAAGGGGTTGTTGCACGTGTAAACCACACTCGTGCAACGACCCCTTTCATCATACGTCAGTCGCTTTTGGATAGAATCTGTCCCATGTCTAGGTTCTGTTGAAGGTGCAGCACCTCCTTCTTTAAAATTCCCACTCGGCTTCTGCTCCGGCGAACAGTGCGTGGTCTTTGTTTCCCTGCTTCACAGCCGCATACCCTACGGTCCCGTTCAGGTAGAGATTTTCCTTCAGTCTCTTCCGTCCCGTCAGTCCTGCTTCCTGGACCACCGGTCCGTCCGCGCCCCGGTCTCTTTCCGTCCGCTGGTAATAGAGACCCAGCCGGTCCGCTCCGGGGAAATAATGGTTCACCCGGGCATAATACTTCCGGGCATCATTGCCCATAGTATCCCCCAGGATATCTCCGCTGTAGGTCCACCCGTCCTGGTACGTCCCATGGGTATACCAGTCCCGGTTCGTATAAGCCGTTTCCAGGAGAAGATCCCAGGATCCGTCCTTCGTCAGCTGGGGAAAATAGGCCCCGCCCCGGTATCCCCAATCCGAAGGCAGCCCGTGAGCCTGATCCTCTCCGTACATTTCACCATAGAACTGGACCCCTGGCAGACGGAAACGGAAATCCAAGCCAGCGATGTCATCCCATTTGTCCTTGTGGTCTGCATTGTGTCCGTAGCTCCACTTGCCCCAGTCGTGGGAATCCAAGCCGTTGCCCTCCCCTCCCAGGAGGGATACCCGGGAAAGCCCCAGGGTGAACCACCGGGTCGGGGTCACATCCAGACGCAGCCCCAGGAGGCCCGGATGATCGTAATCCTGCCGACCCCATCTGGACGCATCCTCAGCCCGGTCTCCATCCAGCCGTCCGTAGAAGGCGTGGAAATCCACCTGGCCCAGGAACCGGAAGAATCCTCCGGCCTGGAGGGGCTCGTTCAAGTGAGCTTGGAGCAAGGTCATGGGTTTCATATTGTTCCCCAGGAGCAGATTCCCGCTGGCACCCTGGCCCCAGATCAAGGCTTCCCGGCCCAGTTCCCAAGACCAGGCTCCAGTCCGGGTCTTCACATAGGCTTCTTCCAGACTGGCCGTCCCTTCATTGTCTTTGTCCCAGGCAGCCCGGCCCCGGATCCCCAAGGCCACTTCGCTGCCCAGGTTCCCGGAAGCTTCCAGCTCCGCCCCGGCTCCGCCATTCCGGCCGATTTTATGCCCGTTCCGTTTCTCTCCAAAGGGTGCCCATTCGCTAGCCGTCCGCCGATCCTGGTAGCTGAATCGATCACTGTGGAGATAGCCTGTGCCTACGGTGAATTTCCGCAGCCGGAAGGGATCCCGTCCATTTCCCTCTCTCTGGATTTCCTCTGCTTCCGGTACCACCCACTGTTTCAAGGCAGCCAGATCAGCGGCCAGATAGGCCGGCAGAGGTTTTTCCGCAGCTTTCTCTTCCGCTTCCCGCACCCAGCGGGCCATCTGCTGCCGACTGTAGGGCCGCGCTCCATTGGGCAGGGAATCCAGATAGCCCATCCCGGACAATTTGTCGATGGAATCATAATAATGGCTGTCCACCGGGACATTGGCCGATACCTGGGCCCGGACCGGCGCAGAAAAGGAAAAAGTCCCCGCAATCAGGGGCAGCAGCAGCAAACTGGTTTTATTCATAACAGGAAAGCCTCCTTGGGGATTGATGGATCTGGCAGGAAGTTCAGACCATTTTGTCAGTCTATTATACCATAAACCGTTTCTGTCGTGACAGAATTCTGTACGATACGTATGTGTCAACAAGTTCTCGGTAAAGCCTTCATCACAGTATAGTTATGCAGCAATGAGTAGGAATCGACACCAGCATGTGTCTCCCTGAAAGAGGGAAAGGCCCTGCGTCAGCGGGTAAGGGGTCCCCTCCAAGCCCGGTGGTAGGGGCATGAGGTCCTGATAGGACCGAATACCTTGGCGGGGATACGGTCACACCGTCCAGGGATACAGTAAAGGAAAATGTGGACACCACTTCCTTGTTCCAGCGTTCCTGCCCAACGCTCCAGGTTTGTCTGCTGGCCCTGCAAAATATCGGCTGACGCCGATGCCCCCACCACCATCCTTGCGGATGGTCCCCCGCCCCTGCAGGGCGGACTTTGGGTCCGTTTTCATCACCAGCTCAGTACTGAAGCCAAATATCCCATCGGGCTGCTGCTGGGACCGTAATTGACAATGCTGCACTGATGGGCGCCAACATAAGGAACGAAAACTGCCTATTGTTTGCTCTCTTCCCAGACGTCCAGGGTTTGCTGCAGCCTGCCCAGCTTGATTCCGATTGTCAGTGCGTCTTTGGTTTTCATCCTGTTTTCGGGTATAAAAATGCCGCCCCGCTAGGGACGGCTGGCGCCTTTATTCAAATTTCTATCTGATACGCAACAAATTCCTATCACAATCGACGATAATGAATACCTTCCTCAGCAAGCTGTACCGCATGCGGTTATATTAAATCACATGGTGATATAGGGGGGTTAGGCTTTGGTCTTTCATAATCATCCGGGTACAGTCGATCCAGGCCTTTCAGAGTAATCCTTGGACGTCCTTTGCTGACCAGGAAGTGCCCATCTGTATCCACGTCCACGGAGATTCCTTCCACCAGCCCTCCCTGGATTAGCATCCTCATCAGGGCTAGAAACCAGCCCAGGTGATTCCCAGGGTTTCCGGTGAAAGGCTGCGCTCATCGAACGTTTCTGTATCCATGCTGGCTTCCAGCACGGATAGAATACGATAAATGATTCGGATGTTATCCATCAGTAAATTTGCTTTCCTTTTTTCCAGGCCTTACGGGCTTCATTCAGGGACATTTTATTGGCGCCTTCTCTCACATTTGGAACTGCCCGCTGACCATAGTCATTTTCCCACCCACATACAGGACATACGTCAAAATCCCCGACAACGCTCTTCTCGCATACAGGACATTTCATTGTTTCTCTATCGGGATCCAGTCTATAGGTCTCCATAACGCCACCTCCCTTCGATGCCATTATAAATTTATTTTTTTAATTTTTCAACGATTTCTTTGGGTAGGTAAATCGCTAGATTGTTACGTTTTACGATATAGTATGTGTTTATCATTCTATCCCCGTTACCAACCACAAGTTTCAAATTCTGCTTGTTCAATCTGTAATATCTTTGCAGCTTAGGGGATCTCCAATCGAAATACTTATTATTTAATTTCTCGTTTAACATATCAGCAGCTTCCTGTTTCTTATGACTGTCTGAACGAGCACGTCTGGAAACGCTCGCAGGACCTGCGCCTCATGCAGCACCTGCCCCATGACTGCCGGCATACCTGTGCCACTCTGCTGAGCAATGCCGGGGTCGAGCTGAAGATCATCCAACTCATCCTGGGGCATTCGTCCAAAGATATTACGAACCGTGTCTATACCCACAAGACGATTGGGCAGTTTGTCGAAGCCATCAATCAGATATGATTGTGTGCCCTGTGGGTACCCTTTTTGTACCCTGTAGAAAAAATCAGCCTGGTTTTGTGCAGGTTTTATCCATCTTTGAAATAAAAAGAAAGCGCATCCCGTCTTGGGGTGCGCTTTCTTCTTGCATAAATTTGCAACAGTTTGCAGAACGAATTACCGTTTGCTGAACTGGGAAGCTTTTCTTGCTTTTTTCAGACCATACTTGCGGCGTTCCTTTTCCCGAGGATCGCGGGTCAAGAGGCCAGCTTTCTTCAGCAGAGGACGGAAATCAGCGTCCACTTTCAGCAGGGCACGGGCAATACCATGACGGATTGCACCAGCCTGGCCGGAAATCCCACCGCCAACAACGTTGGCAATGACATCATATTTGCCCAGGGTTTCGGTAGTATCCAGCGGTTGACGGACTACCAGTTCCAGGGTCTTCAGGCCGAAATACTGACCCAGTTCACGGCCGTTCACTACGATCTTGCCTTCGCCCGGAACAAGGCGAACACGGGCAACAGAGCTTTTGCGGCTGCCAGTTGCATCATACGTAACTTTTGCCATTTTCTAGTTCTCCTCTCCTCTTAGCGAATATCGATGGTCAGAACTTCAGGCTTTTGTGCAGCATGAGGATGTTCAGAACCAGCGTATACATGCAGTTTCTTGATGATCTGATTGCCCAGACGGTTATGAGGAACCATACCCCGGACAGCCAGTTCTACCATTCTTACAGGGTCGTTTTTCAGCATATCCCCTGCTTTGGTATATTTATCGCCGCCCAGATACCCGGAATGACGGAAGTAAATCTTCTGGACCAGTTTCTTGCCGGTCAGTTTTACCTGAGCCGCATTGATGATGATCACGTGATCACCGGTATCCATATGGGGGGTAAAAGTCGGTTTATTTTTACCGCGGAGCACTTTGGCGACTTCGGCAGCCAGACGGCCCAGAGTCTTGTCAGCGGCATCCACTACATACCATTTACGTTCAATGGTAGCCGGGGTGGCCATGTATGTTTTCATCCTTATTCCTCCTAATCAAAACTCAAACTTGAACTGTATCCAGTGATGAGTCTTTGGGTACGGGCCGGGGCTAACGGCGCATGCTCAAAGTGATACCGTAATATTGTACAGTATATTACAGGTATTGTCAACTTTTTTCTTTTCCCTGGCCAGGAAGTTATACAGGGCGCCGATCAGCCCGGCATCGTTCCCCAGGCCCGCAAAGGCCACAGCGGTCTGCTCCAGGACCACGGGCAACAGCTCTTTCTGCAAGCTGTCCCGGAGCATGGGTTCCAACAGATCCGCCTGGGCCATGATGCCTCCCCCCAGGATCACCCGCTGGGGATTCAGCAGGTAACAGATCGCTGCAATGCCGGTGGCCCACTGGTGGACGGTTTCCCGGAGCAGCCGATGGAGAGGTCTGTCCCCATGGCGGACCATCTCGCAGATCATCTTCCCATTCAGGCTTTCCGGTTCTACTCCTTTCAGCCGGGCCGCCTTCCGGATCAGGGCGGTCACCGAAGCCCCTTCTTCCCAGGGGATCCGGCTCCCCAGTTTAGCCTGGCCTGCCTCTCCGGCGGTGAAGCAGTGTCCCGGCCACAGCCGCCCATCCCATACGAAAGCTCCGCCGATACCGGTGCCGATAGTGATGCAGAACAAGCTTTTCGCTCCCCGTCCGTTCCCCAGCCAGTATTCTCCCAGAGCCGCCGCATTCACATCATTTTCCACCCAACAGGGCAGGTGCAGCCGGCGGGAGACCAGCTGTACCAGATTGACCCCGGTGAGCCCCGGAAAATGAGGGGCAGCATGGATCACTTCCCCCGTCTGGGGATTGACCATCCCGGCCATGGAAACAGCTGCCCCCTGGACTTTGAAATATTTCTGATAGGAGCTGATCAGTCCCATCACCTGGTCCAGGAAAGCCTCCACTCCGTCTTTGGCGATGCAATTGGGGAGACTGTCCTTGTTGAACAGTCTCCCCCTGCTGTCTGCCAGGCCGTATTTGATGGCTGTGCCACCGATATCCAGGCAGATATATTTGTCCATGGCATCAGGCCTGTTCTTTGATGAAGGCGATGGCCTTTTCCAGCCGTTCCAGGGTCTTTTCCCGGCCCAGCAGCACCATCACATCGAACATGCCTGGGCTGAAGGTCCGTCCTGTAAGGGCCAGACGGGTAGGATGGATCACTTTGCCCAGGGACAGGCCCAGTTCTTCTGCCAGCTTGTTGTAGCAGGCTTCCGTAGTCGCCAGGTCGAATACTGGCAGGGTGGCCAGGGCATCATGGGCTTTCTGGAGCAGATCCGCAGCTTCTGGCTTGAAAGACTTGGCTACGCCTTTGGGATCATAGCTGTCTACATCTTCAAAGAAATACCGGGAGCCTTCTGCCAGTTCCACCAGGGTCTTCACCCGCACCCGGACCACATCCACCAGATGATCGAAGTAGGCCTGATGGGCGGGCAGATAAGTATCGTCGATGAGCCCAGCTGCTTTGAAGAAAGGCACCGCCGCATCGGCGATTTCCCGCAGAGGCAGGCTGGAAAGGTATTGGCCGTTGAGCCAGGTGAGTTTCTTCACATCATAGATGGCGGCCTTTTTGGACATCTTGCTGAAGTCGAAGGCTTTCACCGTATCTTCCAGGGAAAAGATCTCCTGATCGTTGCCGGGAGCCCATCCCAAAAGGGTCAGATAGTTGATGATGGCTTCGTGGAGATAGCCCTTATCCCGGAACTCTTCCACAGACGTAGCTCCGTGGCGTTTACTCAGCTTGCTCCGGTCCGGTGCCAGGATCATGGGCATGTGGCCGAATTCTGGAGCCTTCCAGCCCAGAGCATCATAGATCACCAGCTGCTTGGGAGTGTTGGTCAGGTGTTCTTCCGCCCGCAGCACATGGGTCATGCCCATGAGATGGTCGTCTACCACCACAGCGAAGTTGTAGGTGGGGATGCCGTTGGATTTCATGATGACGAAATCGTCGAACTGGTCCCAGTTGAAGGTCACGTCCCCATGGATCATATCATGGACGGTGATGGTCCCTTCCCGAGGCAGCTTGATCCGGACAGAATGAGGTTCTCCGGCTGCCACTCTCTTCTTGGCCTCTGCCGGATCCAGGTCTCGGCAGACCCCGGCATAATGGAAGGGCTGCTTTTTCTTCCGCTGTTCTTCCCGCTGGGCTTCCAGATCCGCCGGAGAGCAGAAGCAGTAGTAGGCCTTACCTTCGTCCACCAGCTGCTGGCAGTATTTCCGGTACAGATCCAGCCGCTCGAACTGGTAATAAGGACCATGGTCCCCACCCACTTCCGGGCCTTCATCCCAATCCAGTCCCAGCCATTTCAGGCTGGTGATGATCTGGGAGACGGAATCTTCCTTCAGCCGGTCCCGGTCCGTATCTTCGATCCGCAGGATCATCTTTCCCCCCTGGCTCCGGGCAAACAGCCAGTTGAACAGAGCCGTCCGGGCCCCGCCGATATGCAGATACCCCGTAGGACTGGGGGCAAAACGTACACGTACTTCACTCATGGTTAGCACCTCTCCATTTTTACTTGCTATTCTTTATTTTTCTTTCTTTTTCTGTTTCCGGGACGCTTCCGCGTATTTGGTTCCCCGTTTGTTAGGACCCACGGCACTCTTGCCCCGTCTGGGCACCCGTTTCTTCTTGGGACGTACCGGTTTCACCGTCCGCCGGACTTTTTCCCCGGCCAGGTTCTGCCGTTCCAGGGTGATGGCCAGCTTCTTCTCCAAGTTCTGGAGCCACCGGGTCTCATCGGCGGTGTAGAAGGTAATGGCCGTCCCCTCGCTGCCGGCCCGTCCGGTCCGTCCGATCCGGTGTACATACCAATCAGGGTCGTGGGGGATGTCGTAATTCACCACCTGGGTGATGCCTTCCACATCCAGGCCCCGGGCCGCGATATCACTGGCAACCAGGATCTGGAGCTTGGCCTTCCGGAAGTTTTCCATCACCTGACGTCGCTTGGTCTGGGACATATCCCCGTGGAGCACATCCACGTTGAAGCCTGCCCCGTAGAGCCAGTCAGACAGCTCGATGGCCCGCTCCTTGCTGCAGCAGAACACCAGCATCAAAAAAGGATTGTACCGGCGGATCAAGGATGCCAAGGCTTCCTGTTTGTGTTCCTCGCTGACCTTGATGCAGATCTGGTGGATGGTGGAAGCGGTGGCTTCCTGGGGAGCGATGTCGATGACCAGGGGATTGGTGGTGAGTTTCCGGCTCAGTTTCCGGACTTCTTCATCTAGGGTGGCGGAACAGACCATGGTCTGATGGACCTGGGGCATCAGTCCCAAAAGAGTCTCGATATCCTCTCCGAAGCCCTGGCGGAGCATCTCATCCACTTCATCCAACACCAGGTATCTCACCCCGCCCAGGCTGGTGTTGCCTTTCCGCAGGTGGTCCAGTAGCCGTCCTGGAGTCCCTACCAACACCTGGGCCTTATGGCCGATTTTTCGTTTTTCTTCCTCGAAATCCCGTCCGCCGCTCACCGTCAGGGTATAAATGCCAGTATCCCCGTCCAGTTTCCGGATCTCGCCAGCCGTCTGCTGGGCCAGTTCCCGGGTGGGAGAAAGGATCAGTGCCTGGACGAATTCTTTTTTCGGGTCCACTTTATCGAACAGGGGGATCACAAAGGACAGTGTCTTCCCCACCCCTGTCTGGGCACGGGCGATCACGTCCCGCCCGTTCAAAAGAGCCGGGATGGCACGCTCCTGCACAGGCGTCGGGATATATTTTCCAGTCCGGTGGAGTTTGTCCACCATTGTATCATTCACTTTCAGCTGGGCAAAACCTGCTGCCATGGGATCATCTCCTCTCGTTTTTCAATCGTACCCTTTATTATAGCGTAAAAAACGGAGGAAGGGAAGGAAAAAAGGGTGCCAGGGTTCCTGGTGTGTCAGCTGACAGAAAGGGAAGGCGCTGCATGCGTGAGCTTTGCACGCTTGCAGCACCCTCCCGTCATTTCTTATTTCCGTCCCGGATAGTTCTTCAATCCTTCTTCCAGGATGCGCATGGCTTTTTTCAGGTCTTCGGTATTGAGCACGTAGGCCAGACGGGCTTCGTCCTTTCCTCGGCTCATATCGGAAGCATAGAATCCGTTGCCCGGAGTGATCATGATGGTCTCTCCATCGATGTCGAACTCTTCCAGCAGCCATTTAGCGAATCTTTCCGTATCGTCGATGGGCATCTTCACCATCACATAGAAGGCCCCTTTGGGATCGGAAGAGATCACTCCCTCCATCTGGGCCAGGCAGGCCTTGATGGTATCCCGCCGTTTGGTATATTCCTTCTTCACTTCTTCCCAGTAGGATTTGGGGGTGGTGTACAGGGCCGCCGCTCCCAGCTGTTCGATGTTGGGGCAAGACAGACGGGCCTGGCAGCATTTCAGCAGTTCTTGCTGGAGTGCCTTGTTCCGGGTGATCACGCAGCCGCTCCGGGCTCCGCAGGCACTGTACCGTTTGGACACGGAATCGATGAGCACCAGATAGTCATCCAGTTCCCGGAGCTGGCCAAAGCTGGTGTAGACCCCGTCATAGACGAATTCCCGGTACACTTCATCGGCAATCAGGGTCAAGTCATATTTCCGGACGATCCGGGACAGTATATCCATCTCCGCCCGGGTATAGATCACCCCAGTGGGATTCCCCGGGTTGCAGATCAAGATGGCCCGGGTCCGGTCGTTGATGTATTTTTCCACCGTGGCTTCATCCGGCAGATGATAGCCGGTGTCCGGGGACGTGGGGACCCCGTTGATTTCCACATTGTAGGCCCCGGTAAAGCTCTTGTAATTGGCATAGAAGGGCTCGAACATCAAG
Organism: Acidaminococcus nyctereutis; assembly: GCF_052216985.1. Taxonomy (NCBI): domain Bacteria; kingdom Bacillati; phylum Bacillota; class Negativicutes; order Acidaminococcales; family Acidaminococcaceae; genus Acidaminococcus; species Acidaminococcus nyctereutis. Next base: position 128,158 of record NZ_JBQOUY010000003.1, on the reverse strand, counting down.
ATATTGTCCCCAGGGTCGCAGGTAGTCATCACAGCAAAAGAAACGGCTTCACTGCCCCCATTGGTCACAAAGATATCATCCAGATCGTACTCCATTCCCCAGCCGGCATAATAGTCCTGGATCCCCTGGAGCAGTTTCTCGTTCCCTTGGGATTTGCCATAGGCCACCACTTTTGGATGATAGGAGGCCACCCCTTCAAAGAAGCTTTCCGGGGTAGGGATATCCGGCTGTCCGATATTTAAGTGATAGATTTTCTTGGTTTTTTCCACCCGGTTGGCAATGGGAGCCAGCTTCCGGATGGGAGACGTAGGTATATGCAGCGTCCGCTGAGAAATATGCATGTTGTTCTCCTTATAATAAATCTCCAAAAATTGAATGGCCGATGAATTCCCGGATAATGGAGTTATTGGGAATGGCCTTATCATCGATGGGTTCCACGATCTGCAGCATGTCCAGGAAATTCCGTGCAACCGGATATTCTGCTGCGTCCCGGGGTATCTGTTCCAGGAGCGGGCAGGCATATTTCTTGAAAACAGCCAGTTCATAGATCAGCGTAGTATTGAACATGATGTCCGCCTCTTCACTGAAGGGGAAGATATTCTTTTCTTCCCCTGCCCGGACCTTGCTCCAGTTCTGGATGGTCTGGCGGGCATCGTGGGACCGGAACTGGGAATCCCGCACCATCCGCCGCAGGAGGCGCATATCTGTAGTGGGGATCCGGTTGTAATCATCGAAGGAAAGAGGGGTCAGAGCACTGATGTAGATCTTCATCTTGTTCCGGCGCCGGACCCGGGCAGACAGTTTCTCGTTCATCCCATGGATCCCTTCTACCACCAGGACCCCGTCATCCCCCAGGAATTCCTTCTGGCCCCGGTATTCCCGATGCCCTGTCTTGAAGTTGAAGTAAGGGATCTCTACGGTCTCCTCCCGGAGCAGCCGTTCCATATGTTCATTGAACAGTTCCGTATCCAGGGCTTCGATGGATTCGAAATCGTAGCTTCCATCGGGCAGCCGGGGCGTCTGTTCCCGTTCTTTGAAATAATTATCTAGGGAAATGGGGATGGGCCGGAGGCCATTGACCCGCATCTGTACCGCCAGGCGCTGGGAAAACGTGGTCTTGCCGGAAGAAGAGGGCCCGGCGATCAGGACCAGGCGGATGTTCCGTCCGTCTGCATCGATCTCATCGGCGATCCGGGCAATGGATTTTTCATGATAGGCTTCGCACATCTGGATGATCCCCCGGCTGTTGCCTTCCCGGATATATTGATTCAGAGCGGCCACCGTAGGACAATGCATCACCTGCCCCATCTTTTCAGAATCGGCATAGACTTGGGCCAGTTTCTTCCGTTCCACGTAGGGTTCCAGTTTCTCCAGCTGATCCTGCCGTCCGTACCGGAGCAGGATCCCGGACCCCAACCAGACGAGCTGGAAGGCCTTTAAGCAGCCCAGATTGGGCAGGAGAGGCGTGACAAAATACGCATACCGGTCCCCCAGTTGATAGATCTTGATCCGGCGTTCTTCCGGGAGGGCTTCCAATAGCGGTGCCTCATCCTGATAGAAATGGGGATCCACATAAGGCCAGGCTCCATCCCGTTCCACCTGTTTCACCTGGATAGGCTCCTGATCCCGGATCATCTTTTCCATACAGAGGGTGATATCTTCCAGATCGTACTTGCTCAGGAAGATCCGGTTCTTCACAGCGCAGTACAGTCCATGGCCGAAGGTATTTTCTACTTCCAGGCGGATTTCCGGCCGCTGCCGGGCCATGGCTGCGATCAGAGCGAACTGGAAGGTGGCGATGTAAGCCCGATACCCCATCTCACTGTCCAAGGTGTAGAAGCCTACATGGTCCCCTTCCCGGGGACACATCTGCAGAGGCTGTATCTCGCCGTTGATCACCCCCAAAGCAATGGGACTGGCATACTGCGCCTGATAGTCCCTGGCGATGGTCAAAAGCGGTGTCCCTGCCTGATACTTTTTCCTTGCTCCGTCGGGCCCAATGATCTCCATCTCTTCCGCTCCCCTTTTGTCTTTAATTTTTCAGTCTTCCCCCACAGCGTCCATGGCTTCTTTGATCTTCGCAGCCATGCCGTAGATTTTTTTCTTGGGCACCCCGCACACAGCCACCCGTACACCGGCAGCCAGAGGCACGCAGAAGATATTGTCTTCATGGAGCTTATTGCAGACGGCTTCCGGATCTTTGGCCGGAATGGACAGGAAGAACCCAGAAATATACGGCAGCATCTTCAGCCCGCATTTCTGTGCTTCTTCCGTGAAGATATCGCCCCGTTCCTGGATCATGCTGTAATAATGGGCCCGTTCCCGCTGGATGGTATCCAGGAGTGCCGGATCGCTGTAGATGGTATCCAAGGTATCCATGGCACCCCGGTTGCAGTTGGACCAGCAGGCCCGGCTGGTGTATTTGTTCGCATTGATGAATTCCAGGATCTGCTTTTCATCGCTGGTGACCCCGATCAGAGCCCCACAGCGCTGGCCATACATGGAAAAGCTCTTGGACAGGCTATAGGCGATGAGTCCGAAGATGTTCTTCGGCAGATTGGACAGCTTCCGGAAGATTCTCCGGACTTCTTCCCGTTCCCCGGCATAATCGATATAAGCTACATCCAAGCAGAGGGCAGCCGTCTTATCCGTACCAGACAGGACTTCTTCCAGCATCTTCACTACGTTCTCGATTTCTTCCGGAGTGAGGCTGAACCCGGTGGGATTATGGGCAGGGGTATTGATGATCAGCAGGATCCGGTCCTGTTTGGACAGGATCTCCCGGACTTTCTGTTCACAGCCGGCCAGATTGAATTTTTGTTCTTCCGTGACCATGGGATACGTATCCAGATGGCGGTCCATATCCTCACAGATCTGTTTGTACGCTCCCCAGTACCATTCAGAAGTCAGGATGGTATCTCCGGATTCCGTATAGTTCCAGACAGCATGGTGGATGGCTCCGGTACCGCCGGCAGTAGCGATGGCAGCCGTAAAGCCTTCCGGACGGGACTGGCAGAAACAGGCATTCTGCACCAGTTCCAGGTATTCCGGCAGACCCATGATGGGAGCATATTTGAAATATTCCGCATCTTTCAGGCTCCGATAGACCTTGCTCACGGTAGGCAGCACCACGAAGTTCTCATCATTGTCCAGGATGCAGCCGATGGTGGCGTTGACCACGTTTTCTGCTCCGATTTCGCTGATCCGTTTCTGGGCAGCTTCACTGGCTCCAAAAATCCGGTCCTTTGACGTTTTCGTTTTTTTCTGTGCATGCGGTGCGACACAGCTGATGCTCATAATATAGGTCCTCCCCTCGGTAACAAGCAAACGTTCCTCAACAGGAAATAATCCGTTTACATTCTATTATCTCATTATTAACGAAGTCGGTCAATGATTCCTGCCGATTTCTCTTCCTTTGGAACTTTTTATCGGTCCAGAGAAGAATTTTCCCTGAAAGAGCAGTTTTTTCCCATTTTCCCGGCTCTCCAGCCGCCCATCCCAGATCCAGGTGCCCGGATAGGTTTCTTCCCACTGCCGGAAGAAAAGCAAGAACCCGGGATAAGGACCTTCCATGACTACGTCGATACCGGCTTCTCCCGTCTTTTCTCCTGATTCCAGGGGAAGGAGACGCAGACAGCGGATCTGGCTGTTCTCAGCAGTCTGGGTCAGGGCTTCCAGCCAGTTTTCCCGGGATACGGGGGCTTCCCTCTTCTTTCGCACCTTTGTGAGATGGCTGGCTTCCTCTCGGGCTTCCTGAGGATCCCAGCTCCGGGCAAAAGCAGCCAGGTGCTGGAGTCGCTGCTGGAGCTGCCGCTGTTGCTGGCATCCTCTCCCGATTCGCTGTCCCAAGGGGAACAGGACTCCGCCCCACAGCAGAGCCAGCAGCAGGAAGATCCCTATAGGTTGCTTCCCTTTCCGCAGCCAGTGCATGATATCAGATTTTCGATCAGGTCCCATATTCCCCTCCCTTCCATTGCAGCCGGAGGGCAAAGGTTTCCACCCTTGGGGCTTCACTCCCATGTTCCATCCGTTCCAGACGCACACTAGCCACTCCAGGCTGCTTCTGGAGGCGCCGTACAAGTTGGAGGAGGCTCTCCCGTCCTAAGCTCTTCCCTTGCAGCAGAAGGGTCGATCCGTTCCGGCCCGTTTCCTGTTCCACCTGGGTCACCCAACAGCTGGAAGGAAGGGTATGGCCTAGCAGGGTGAGCACTCCTCCCCATGGCAGTGGCCGCCTGCTCTGCTCTTTTTGGATGCGCTCCTGCCGCTCCAGTTCTTTCCTATTTTCCAGCTGCTTCTGCCAAAGGTGTTCCCAGCCAGAGGCCTGCTGGAGCTGCTGCCGGCATTGGTCCAGATTCCGTTCTGCCAGGTACAAGGCACCTGTCCCCGCCAGCCAGAGCACCAGGGAAAAAGCCAGCAGTCCCTTCCCCAGCCGGCTCCACCCTTCCCGCTGCAGGAAGCAGCCAGGGGAACCGGCACCATAACAGAAAGGAGCTTTTTTCCTTTTCGGCAGGAGACTGCCCAAAGTACCGCACAAACCTGCCGAAAGAGGTGCCTTTTTCCCTGCTTCATAATAGGGCGCCCAGCAGAACCAGGGTCCCAGGGAGAGGCTGGCCGCCGGACAGTCCCAGAGCACTTGGAAACAATCCAGCCAAGACTGTTGTTCGTCTTTCTGTCCTCCAACCAGGAACACTCCAGTAGGCCCTTCCTGGAACTGTTCCGCCACAGAAGGGCCGGCCATTTCCCACAGCCGCTGCAAAAGGGTCTCCCCTCCTTCCGCCATTTTCTCCGTCGGCTCCAGACGGCAGGTGCCCAGCAGCTGTCCCTTCCTGTACCAGGCCCCCTGGAGAGAGGCATCTCCCAGAGCCAATAGGAAAGCCGCCGGCTCTTCTTCCAACCAGCGTCCCCAAGCCTGAGGAGCCGCTTCCACTTGCAGCAGTTCCCATTCCATCCCGTCAGCCAGATCCCTGCAGATTTCCAGGACTTCTGTGGACACAGCCCCTGCCAGGAGAAGGTCCGGCTGCTTTGGAAAAGGAGAAAGGGCCAGCTGGAAAGTCCCGGGTCCGTAGGGAATCTGCTGGAGGATCTCCCAGGGAGCAGTCTCCTCCTGTTCCCGGAGAGACAGCCCTGGCAGGGTCAATTCCCGGAAAACCATCAGATCGGGTGCCAGAGAAAAAACTGTCTGCCGGACAGTAAAGCCCTGTTTGGCACACACTTCCCGGAGCCACCATATGGTTTCTTCCGTCTGCTTCCGCCCTAAGCTTTTCTGGATCCGATCCGGCCAGGATAGTTCCTGAACCCGTTCCACTTCCCATTTTTTTCCCTTTCGCCGCACTTGAGCCAGGGTCACCCGATCTTTTCCCAACTGGACACCCAGGAGCTGTGCCGGCCAAGGTTCCAGGATACGCCGGAACCAATGGATGGCCTCCTCCAGCCTGTGCCGTCCCTGCAGAGAGCCCCAGTCCAGTACTCCCAGGAAATACAGCATCCCGGGCCCCTCAGTTCCCCCTGGCAGACCCCCCAGATCCAAGAACTGGAGCAGCAGCCCGCAGCCGCAGAAAAAGGGAGCCAGCGGCACAGGAGCCTGGACGCTGGCCCAACGGTTCTCCTTGGCCCGCATTCCCCGTACCAGGGCAAAAGAAAGGCCTGCTCCAAGGGCCAGGAAAAAGCTTTTGAATCCCTGGACCGGTCCCAGCCAAAGGCCCAGGACAGCCGCCAGTCTCGGATCCCCGGCGCCCATCCCCTGGGGCGAAAGCCAGTGGATCAGCTGGAGGAAGCCACCCAGAAGGACTGCCCCGACAAGGCCCTGAATAAGGGATTTTCCCTGCAGCATCCGCAGGACCAGGAAGAGGATGCCCAGCGGATAGAGCAGATCTTCATAGAGCTGGAGTTCGTCCATATCCAGCCAAGACAGGAGCAGCATCAGGGATATCAGGAGCCAGCGGACCCCCAGTACGGATAGAGGCCCAGGGAGCCGGGCCGCCAGGATGAACAGGAGGCCGGTGGCCGCTTCCCGCCAAAATAGGGAAGCTGGCAGTTTGCACCCACAATATCGGCAATGCCCCTTTTGGTATAAATAGCTGAACAGAGGTATCAGATCCCGGGTCCCCAAAGGATGGCCGCAGCGGTCGCAGTGGGACCGGGGAAAGAAGACGGACTCATCCCGCTGGAACCGCGCTGCACAAAGGCAAAGGAAACTGCCGGTACAGCAGCCCAGGATGCCGTATAGAAGGAATACCACGATTTCCATACCTGCCCGCCTCCCCTCATCCTTGTATGCTGGTCCGCAGCTGGATGGCCTCCCCCAGATGGAGAGATGTGATTTCCCGGCTGCCAGCCAAATCTGCAATGGTCCGAGCCACTTTGATGATCCTGTCGTGGCTCCGGGCACTGAGCCCCAAACTGATGAAATACCTTTCCAGCAGCGCTTCCGCCTGGGGAGAAAGAGGACAATACGCCTTGACTTCCCGGCGTCCCATACTGGCATTGCAGAACAGATGGGTCCCTTTGAGCCGTTCCCTCTGGATCTGCCGGGCTGCCACCACCCGCTGGCGGATCGCAGCCGAACTTTCTCCCCGTTTCCGGCTTTTCATTTCCTGATACTGGAGCCGGGGGACATGGATCTGGATATCGATCCGGTCCAGCAGCGGACCGGATATCTTTTTCTGGTATCGGGCGATGTCTCCCGGCCGGCAGGTACACTGGTGCAGCTGGTCTTCTTCCCCCCAGAAACCGCAGGGACAGGGATTCTGGGCGGCCACCAGGATGAACCGGGCCGGATACGTGAGAGAAGCCTGGACCCGGCTGATAGTGACCATCCCGTCTTCCAAAGGCTGCCGGAGCACTTCCAAAGCGCTCCGGGAAAATTCCGGCAGTTCATCCAGGAACAGGACTCCATGGTGGCTGAGTGTCACTTCTCCCGGCCGGGGAATGCTGCCGCCGCCGATGAGGGCGGACTGGGATACGGTATGATGGGGACTGCGGAACGGCCGTTCCGCCATGATACCATGATGGCCCTGGAGGAGACCGGAGATACTGTAGATCTTGGTGACTTCCAGCGCTTCTTCTTCCGTCATGGGTGGCAGGATGGTGGGCAGCCGCCGTGCCAACATGGTCTTCCCCGCTCCAGGGGCCCCTACCATCAGCACATTATGGCCTCCAGCCGCGGCGATTTCCAGCGCCCGTTTGGCCACCTTCTGCCCCTGGACATCAGCAAAATCCACCAGTTCTTCCTGAGGCCGTTCCAATTCCAGGGCCTTCTTGGCCAAAGGCTGGAGAAGCTGCCTGCCTTGGAAATGATCGATGATCTGGCCCAGATCATCAGCCGTATACACGGCGATCCCGTCCACCAATTCTCCTTCTGCCCGATTGCCGGACGGGATGAAGATGGCTGGGATCCCCTCTTCCCTGGCCCGGATGATCATGGGCAGGATCCCATTCACTGGGCGCAGGGAACCATCCAGAGCCAGTTCCCCGGCAAAGACGGGCATAGGGTCCGGCAGGGTGACATACTGTTTGGCTGCCAGGACACCCATAGCGATGGGCAGATCCAGTCCGGCCCCATCTTTTTTCAAGTCTGCCGGAGCCAAGTTCACCGTGATATGGGTGTCGGGGAATCGGAATCCTGAATTCTTCACCGCTGCCTTGACCCGTTCCCGGGCCTCTTTCACCGCCACATCCGGCAGCCCTACCATCTCAAAGGCCGGCATGCCGTTTGTCACATCCACTTCTACCGTAACCATTTCTCCGTTGATGCCTCGGGTAGTCTCTCCCCAGGTCCGTGCATACATGGGATCAGCTCCTTTGCTGCGTATCGTGCGTCATTTATCGTAAATCGTTCCTTGTTTGTCGTAGTTTGTTCATCGTAGATAAAAACAAAGCGGCTGCAAGTTCAAAGCCAGCTCTGCTGGCTTCCTTCAGCAGTTGACCATTGACAGCTGACCGCTGGCAGAATTTACATTTAAAAGCAATTCTTCAAATGATTCAGAGAAATTTTACCATAAAGGTCCAGGATTTCAATGATATCGAACCGGCACCGTTGCCGGAACCTCGGATGTTCCTGGAGATAACACCAGGCCGTTTTCCGCAGCCGGATCTGCTTGGTCCGGGTCACAGCAGCGGCTGGGCGGCCGAATTTCAGGCTGTGCCGGCTCTTCACTTCCACAAAAGCTACCACACCCCAATGCCGGGCCACGATATCGATTTCTCCCCAGGCACAGCTGTAGTTCCGGTCCAGGATTTCATACCCCTGCCGTTCTAGATACCGAGCCGCCATATCTTCGCCCTGATTCCCGAACCGGCGGCGCTGATGGACCATACTGATAACCTCCTTTTATAGCTGCAGAGCTGTTACCGGATCAGTCTGAAGTCTGGAGCCCTTGGTTAAATTTGCAGGCAATGAAATCCCAGGATTCCCTCCATCCTGATTCTGCACAGTCAGAAGGACCTGGCATCAAGACAGGTCCTATCCTGAATCTCCAAACTCCTGACTCCCGACTGGCGGCCAGAGCTGCTGCCCTCTACTTCAGCTGCAGAAGCTGATTTTCGCTGACGCCTTCTTCCTTCAGCTCCATGGATTTCATGGGTTCATAGCTCCGCCGGTGCCAGGGACAGGGGCCGCAGTCCAGGATGGCCTGGAGATGCTGGGCAGTCCCATACCCTTTGTGTTTGGCAAATCCGTACTGAGGGTACTGCTGATCCAGTTTCTCCATCAGATGATCCCGGGTCACCTTAGCAATGATGGAAGCGGCCGCAACTGCAGCACTCCTGCTGTCCCCGTGGATCACGTCCTCCACCGTCATCCCTGGGATTTCCAAAGGCATGGCGTCGGTGATAGCCGCCTGAGGCCGGACTTTCAAATGAGTCAGGCAAAGAGTCATGGCCTTTTTAGCCGCCTGATAGATATTCAGGTGATCGATTTCCCGGGGCCCCAGGATGCTGACGGTCACGCTCACCGCCTGCTCCAAGATTTCCTGATACAAAGTTTCCCGCCGGGCAGCCGTGACTTTTTTGGAATCGTTCAGCCCTGGCAGCCAGATGGTATGGGGCAGGATCACGGCTGCCGTCACCAGCGGTCCAGACAAGGGACCCCTGCCCGCTTCATCACAGCCAGCCACCTGGTCCATCCCTTTTCCCCAAAAGGTCCGTTCCATATCTTGGAAGCGTTCCAGCCGTTCCTGTTCTGCTTTTTGGGCGGCTTGTCTCCGGTCGTAGGCTTCCAGCATTTTCCGGACTCCGGCCCGGGAATCTTGGCGCCATACGGCCAATTCTTCCGGTGCGGCACCAGCCTTCAATTTTTGACGGATAGCCTGGAGGCTTTCTCCCCACTTCATGGTTCCGCCCCTTCCCCAGGCGCCTTTTCTAAGCTGAAAGCGCCTAGTTTTCCGGTTTTGAAATCTCGGAGGACCATCTGGATGGTCTTGTTCATGTCCAGCATCCCACCCACTTTCAGGCAACCCCGGGCCCGGGCGATTTTTTCCTCCACGGTTTCCACTGTGTCTTCCGGTGCCAGTCCGATTTTATAACTGGCAGCCAGTTCCTGAGGATACAGCTTCAGCAGCCGCTGGATCAGGATATGCACGGCCGTTTCCTGGTCGAAGACTTCTTCGCGGATGGCTCCAGTGACAGCCAGGCAGAAACCGGTTTCCGGATCATCGAATTTGGGCCACAGGACCCCAGGGGTATCCAGGAGCTCCAGTCCCTTGCCCAAGATCACCCACTGGGGTCCCCGGGTCACTCCTGGCTTGTTCTGGGCAGCTGCTTTGTTCTTCCCCAGCAACCGGTTGATCAGTGTAGATTTCCCTACATTGGGGATTCCTACGATCATCACCCGGATGGACCGGTTCCGGACGCCTTTCTTCCGCCATTTTTCCAAAGTGGGCTCCCCGGCTTTCTGGATGGCGCTGACCAGAGCTTTGATTCCCTTGCCCTTCTGACAGTCCACTTCCAGAGCCGTGAAACTGTTTTTCTTGAAATAAGACAGCCAGGCTTGAGTCCGGTCCGGATCGGCCATATCCGTTTTATTCAAGACCACGATCTTCGCCTTGCTGCCGAGCAGCTGCTGGAGCATGGGGTTGGCACTGGACCGGGGAATCCGGGCATCCAAGAGTTCGACCACCACATCCACCAGTTTCAGGTTAGCCTCCATCATCCGTTTGGCCTTGGTCATGTGACCGGGGAACCACTGGATGTGGAATTTTTTGCCGCCGATTGTATTTTCCATGGAAACTTCCTTTCTATCCTAAAAACAGGCACACTTGTGCCCGGTCTGTTTGCATAGGCCCCATTATACCATGATTCCCCAAGAGAAGCGAATCATGGAAAAAGCAGGTCATTATCGGGAATTTGGTGCAGTAAAAGGGGGGTGTGAATGAATTCACACCCCCGGTCGCGAGTCACGGGTTGCGAGCCTGGACGTTTAAGCCGTCTTTTCTTTTTCTATAGGACGATAAGAGAAAATCGGTTGGGATGGCAAAACTGGATCTTCATTCTGCACTAACAAGCCCGAGACTCACGACCCGTGACCAAGGGGCTGTTGCATGCGCAACAGCCTCTTTTTGAGGTCTCGGGTCTCGAGTCGTGAGTCGCGAGCCGTTGGATAGAACCTGTCCCCATGGCCAGGTTCTTTTGAAGGTGTAGAACCAGTATCGTACTGGATATAGAAACGAATATCTTATCATTAGCAGATTAGGGTTTGTACATTCAAAAAATTTGCTTGCAAATTTCTCATTCGGCTCGAGACTCGAGACCCGAGACCGAGCCGCTATGCGGCTTATGAGACCGGGGGTGTTGCACGTGTGAAAATCACACACGTGCAACACCCCTTTTATCACGGCAGCATCCTCACTTGCCCCAGGGGCCAGAAGATGACACTGGCTTTCCCTTTCACCAGGCTCAAGTCCACGAAGCCCACATCCCGGAACCGGCTGTCTTCCGAATTGTTCCGGTTGTCCCCCATGACAAAGATATGGCCGGCAGGGACTGTAGTCTTAGGCAGGTTGGTATGGAAGGGTTCCCGGATATAGCTTTCATCCAAGGCTTTCCCATTCACATAGGTCTTTCCGTCCCGGATCTCGATGGTATCCCCGCCCACGGCAATGACCCGTTTGATGAAATCCCGGCGGGTATCGCTGGGATACTTGAAGACGATGATCTCTCCCCGTTTAGGCTGGCGGGTATAGTAGACCAGTTTGTTCACCAGCAGCCGTTCCCGATCCTGCAGGGTATTCATCATGGAAGGACCGGATACCATATAGGGTTCCACCAGGAAAGTACGGATCCCAAAGGCCAGCACCACCGCCACGATGATGGAGATCAGCCAGTCACTGACCGTATCCTGCCAGGAGCCGGATTTCTTTTCTTCGTTCATGACTTCTCCTTTGCAATAAAAAAGGCAGTTGCCGGAGCAACTGCCTCATTGATCCGATTACCGACGTTCTCTGATACGAGCGGCTTTACCGGTCAGTTTACGCAGATAGTACAGTTTCGCTCTGCGTACCACACCTCTGTGGGATACAACGATCTTTTCCAGACGCGGGGAATGGACAGGGAACATTCTTTCTACGCCCACACCGGAAGCAATGCGGCGGACGGTGAACATTTCCCGGGCACCAGCACCGCTCCGGGCAATGCAAACGCCTTCAAACAGCTGAACCCGTTCACGGGTCCCTTCGACGACCTTCACATAGACTTTCAGGGTATCGCCAGGACGGAATTCAGGAATGTCGGAACGCAGCTGTTCCTTTTCAATTGCTTCAATAACGTTCATTTATAATTTCCTCCTCAGAATCCAAGACGTTCATGTCTAGCCACGTGCTAACAGCGGACCGCCCGTTAATGCATACGCTGTATTATACCATACAGCCGGCTCCCGGTGCAACCAAAAAGTCAGGATTCCTGGCTTTTCCCTTCTGCCCGGGACTTCTCTTTTTCTTCTTCTTCCACAGCCAGGAACAGTTTCCCGTCCCCCTTCTGCCACTGCATGGACCGCAGCAGCTCCGGACGGTGGCGCAAGGTGGCCCGCAGGCTTTCCTTCCGTCTCCATTGGCCGATCTTTGCGTGGTCTCCAGAGAGCAGGATCTCTGGTACGGTTTTGCCCTGATACTCCACCGGACGGGTATATTGGGGGTATTCCAGCAGGCTGTCATGGAAAGAATCCTCTTCTGCGCTCACCTGCTTGCCCAATACACCGGGGATGAACCGAGCCACGGCATCCATGAGGCACAGGGCCGGCAGTTCCCCTCCCGTAAGGACAAAATCTCCGATGGAAAGCCGGAGATCCGCCTCTTCCAAGATCCGTTCATCGAACCCTTCATAATGGCCGCAGAGCAGGATCAAGTCCCGGCCGCTCCGAGCCAGTTGGCAGACTCTCTCCTGGCGGAGGGATTCCCCTACCGGTGTCAGGGCAGCTACCAAGGCGCCAGGGGCCAGTTCCCGGGCCCGATCCAAAGCAGCCAGATAGGTCTGGGGCTTCAGGACCATACCGGCTCCGCCGCCGCAGGTGGTATCATCCACGCTCCGGTGCCGGTCCGTGGCATAGTCCCGAGGATCCACGCACTCCACGGTAAGGAGGCCTTCCTTGGCTGCCCGGCCCAGGATGCTCCAGGTACTGGTGCTCTTGATCATTTCCGGAAAGAGGGTGATAAAGACGAATTTCATATCAGATCCACTCCGGCAGCACAACTACGATCTGCTTCGTTTCCCAGTCGATTTTCCGGATGTTTTCCCCAATGGCCGCCACCAGGATTTCTTCTCCCTGGGGCGGAGCGATGACGAACACATCGGTGGAACCGGGACTGATCACATCCTTCAGGGTGCCCACAGGCTCTCCCTCCGGCGTGACGACTGCAAAACCGATGATATCCCGGACGTAGAACTGCCCTTCCGGCAGAGGGGGCAGTTCTTCTGGGCGCAGGACGATGGTCCGGCCCCGAAGGGTCTCTGCGTCGTCCATGGTATCGATGCCTTCCACCTTCATCAGATACACATTCTTATGCTGGCGAAGGCTGACCACCGTGAATTCCCGCCCATTATCCAGGGTGATTTTCTTCATTTTGGCGTACCGCTCCGGATGGTCCGTCTGCGGCATAATGCGAAATTCGCCCCGCACGCCATGCGGGGCGACAATTTTGCCAATCACGATATGCTGTTCCATAGGCTTACGCTCTGAATCCGACGACTTTGCCGTCTTCCACGACGATTTCCGCCCCCATCAGGGCTTCCAGGTCGCTGCCGACCGTAATCTCTACGGAACGTTCCAGTGTACCATGACCGACTTCACTGCCAATTTCCAGGTTCTCTGCCCGTTCCAGCTTGTCTTTCAACTCCTGGAGAGCATGGCCGCGCTGGGCTTTTTCGTACTCGATCTGCTCCTGGAGAGCCCGAGCCGCTTCAGGCCCTCCACCAGCTTGCTCATTCAGAGCCCGCTTGGCATTGAACTGGAACTGTTCGAAATCCAATTCAGCAGCCTGGACCTGACGTTTCATATCTGCAATGATCTTGGCTTTCAAGTCTTCCGTAACCTTGGCCTTGATGACTACAGGTACCCGAACGATCATTTTATCCATGGTAACCACCTTTAATCGATATCTACGATGACTTTTACGTTTTCGCGGGTAGCAGCTGCTTTCATCACCAGACGGATGGCCTTGGCAATGCGGCCTTGCTTGCCGATCACTTTACCCATATCTTCAGGCGCCACGTGGAGTTTCAGGATCACGGAAGATCCGGTCCTTTCCTCCTCCACCTGGACCTCGGAGGGATTATTCACGATAGCCTTAGCAATCACTTCAACTATCTCTTTCATAGTCATCCTCCTTATTTTGCTGCCTTTTCGCCAGCCAGTTTCGCCATCAGACCCTGTTTGCTGAACATGGAGCGGACCGTATCAGTCGGCTGTGCTCCCTTCTTCATCCAGGACAGAGCTTTTTCTTCATCGATGGTAACCACGGCGGGATCAACGGTAGAATCGTAGGTCCCTACGGTTTCGATGAAACGGCCGTCACGAGGAGCGCGTTCATCAGCGACCACGATACGGTAGAAAGGGCTCTTTTTGGCACCCATACGTTTCAGACGGATTTTAACTGCCACAACATTCACCTCCTTACCAGATTGGTTTTATTGCATGAAAGGCAGTTTGAATCTGCCCTTCCGTGCATACTTGTTCATACCCTGCATGGTCTTCATGAGCTTCTTGCTCTCTTCGAACTGCTTCAGCAGCCGGTTCACATCCTGCACCCGCTGGCCGCAGCCGGCCGCAATGCGTTTGCGCCGGGACCCGTTGATGATGCGGGGGTTCTGCCGTTCCTGGGGCGTCATGGAATAGATGATGGCTTCCAGCCGACGGACTTCCTTGCCGTCCAGATCCACCCCTTCCAACTGCTTGGCAAATTTTCCCATGCCGGGGATCATGCTGAGAATGGATTCCAAGGACCCTAGTTTCTTGACCTGTTTCATCTGATCCAGGAACATATCCAGGGTGAATTCATTCTTTTTCAGGGATTCCGCCATCTTTTTGGCCGAATCCGCATCGATGGCTTCCTGGGCCTTTTCGATCAGGGAGAGCACATCCCCCATACCCAGGATCCTGGAAGCCATACGGTCAGGATAAAAGGGCTGCAGCGCATCCAGTTTTTCGCCCATACCGACGAATTTCACCGGGCAGTCAGTCACTGCCTTCACGCTGAGCACCGCACCGCCCCGGGCGTCCCCGTCCAGTTTGGTCACGATCAGCCCTGTGATGCCCAGGGCTTTGTTAAAGGAATCAGCCACCGTCACGGCATCCTGACCGGTCATGGCATCCACTACCAGCAGGATCTCGTCCGGATGGACTGCATCTTTCATCTCTTTCAGCTCATTCATCAAGGTTTCGTCCACATGGAGACGGCCAGCGGTATCGATGAGCACGGTATCGCATAAGAGAGCATTGGCCCGTTTCAGGGATTCCCGGGCGATTTCCACCGGAGAAACCTGGTCACCCAAGGTGAACACCGGCATATCCAACTGCTTGCCGATGACTTCCATCTGGGTGATGGCTGCGGGACGGTACACGTCACCGGCCACCATCAGAGGCTTTTTCCCGTCTTTTCGCAGGAAGTTGGCCAGTTTGCCCACTGTAGTGGTCTTCCCGGCACCCTGGAGCCCCACCAACATGATCACTGTCGGCGGCTTGGCTGCCACGTTCAGTTTGCTCTGGGCCCCGCCCAAGAGCTCGATCAGCTCTTCGTGGACGATTTTCACGATATATTGGCCAGGCGTCAGGCTGGGGTCTACTTGCTGGCCCATAGCCCGTGCCTTGATCTTGGCGGTAAATTCCTTGACGACCTTGAAATTCACATCGGCTTCCAGAAGGGCCAGCCGTACTTCCCGCAGGGTCTCTTTCAGATCCTGTTCGGAAACCGTTTTCTGTCCCCGGAGCTTCTGGATGGCTGCCGTCAGTTTGTCGGTTAAGATTTCAAAAGCCATAGCTACCTGCTTTCGTCAATGATGCTTTTCAGGATGTCCTCCACCTTCCCCAGACGGGGATCGGTACTGTCACTGGTGCGGCAGGCTTCCAGGAGTTTGATGGCTCCCCGCAACTTGAACTGCCGTTCCTGATCCTGGTGCAGCAGGTGGAGTTTGCTTTCGTATCTTTCCAGGGTTTGTTCCACCCGGCGCAGCAAATCATAGACTGCCTGACGGCTGGTCTGGGCATTTTCCGCGATTTCCCCCAGTGACAGGTCATCGTAGAAATATTCTTCCATGATCTTCTGCTGCTTTTCCGTGAGCAGCCCGCCATAGATGGCATAGAGCTGACCAAAACGGATCCGTTTTGCAAAACCTTCATCCTGCATGAATATCACCGGGTGCTATTGTACTATAAAGGAAAATCCCTGTCAAGTATTTTTCCTTGACAGGGTGCTTTTTTCAGAACAGGCTTTCCTGGTCCGGCCCTTTCTTTTTGGGGGCTCTCTTTTCCTCGGCGGATTTGGGCTGAGAAGAGAACAGGTTCCGATCCCCATATAAGACTTTTTTCTGGACTTCCAGATCGTCTTTTTCCCACCGGACAGCATGGCGGGTATATTTCTTCAGCAGCGGAGACCGAGGATGTTTCTCCTTATTCAGGTTCACCAAGTCGTAGGCTTCCGTGACCATCCGGCCCAAGACAGAATTGACCCCATTGGCCGTGCTCTCCCGTACCCGTTCCTGATACTCCTGATACAATTCCGGATCTTCCTGGAGAAACAGGAAGACCTGGTCCGTGATCTGCCGGGTGAACCGGGAAAGGAGCTTTTTCCCCAGCTTTTCCGTTTTCAGGTCGCTTGCCATAGCTGCCTCCTGTTATTTCTCCCGAGCCCGTATCCGAGCCTTCATCCGTTCCACAGTGGCTGTAATATCATCGGCTCCCAGGATGGCGCTGATCATGGCACAGCCAGCCGCTCCTTGGTCCAGCACCTGGTCGATCTGGGCTTCCTGGATACCACCGATGCCCACCACAGGGATCTGCACGGCCTGGACGATTTCCGTCAACATCCCAGGCGGCAGCAGGGATGCATCCTTCTTGCTTCCCGTAGGATAGAGAGCTCCTACCCCCAGATAATCAGCACCGCTGGCTTGGGCTTTCTGGGCTTCTTCCAGATTGTGGGCGGAGATGCCGATGATAGCGTCCGGCCCCAGTACGGAACGGGCTTTTTCGATGGCCTCGTCTTCCTGTCCCAGATGGACTCCGTCCGCTCCCAGGATCCGAGCGGCCTCCACATTGTCATCCACCAGGAAGGGCACCTGGTACTTCCGGCAAAGGGCCTGGACCTTCCGGCCTTCCGCCAGCAGGTCTTCCAGCCCCATGTCCTTTTCCCGGAGCTGGAGCAGGGTCACCCCGGCCCGGAGGGCTTCCTCCACCGCCTCATAGAAATCCCGTCCCCGGAGACAATGCCGATCCGTCACCAGGTACAGGCTCAGATTGAATTTATCCATATTCATCCCTCCCAGCCGGCTTTCCGGTACAGTTCCACAAAATGATGGATGGGCCCATGGCCATGGCCCACTGCCAGCCCGTGCTGGATGCCCAGGGCTACATAGGTTTTGGCTCTGGCTACGGCTTTCGGGAGGGGGACACCGGAGGCCATTTCGGAAGCCAAGGCAGAAGACAGGCTGCAGCCGGTGCCGTGGGTATTGGGATTGGCGAACCGCTGGCCAGGGAACCATTTGCCCTGGAGCCAGTTTCCTTCTCCAGGATACAGCAGATAATCGTCAGCCGTTTCCGCCAGGTGTCCCCCCTTCAGGAGTACGGCCCTAGCCCCTTTCTGGCAAATTACCGCCGCCGCTTTTTCCATGTCTCCCTGACTGCGGATGGACAGGCCTGACAGCACCTCTCCTTCCTGCATGTTGGGGGTGATCAGGGTGGCCAGTGGCAGCAGTTTTTCCTGGAGATCCTTCCGGGCTTCTTTTTCCAGCAGATAGCTGCCAGAGGTGGCCACCATCACTGGATCCACCACCAGCACAGGTGGCGCATACTGCTGCATTTTTTTGGCAATGGCTCGGATCAAGGCGGAATTGGAAACCATCCCCACCTTGACGCCGTCCACCCGGATATCTTGGAACACGGCATCGATCTGGGCTTCCACTACCTCCGGATCGATGTTCTGGATGGCTGTCACTCCAGTGGTGTTCTGGGCCGTCACGGCGGTGATCACGCTCATCCCGTAGCAGCCATGGGCAGCAAATGTCTTCAGGTCTGCTTGGATGCCTGCGCCCCCGGAAGAATCCGATCCAGCAATGGTCAACAGATGGAACATGATTTTCTCCTTCTTTCATAAAGGGGGTTGCTGCACCATGTGGGCAGCAACCCCCGATCCGTTACTTCAGTTTCTTCACCATATCCACTACATGGTCCACGGTAAAGCCCAGTTCTTTGTAGACGGTCTTGCCAGGAGCAGAAGCACCGAATCGGTCGATGCCCAGGACTCTGTCCTCGCTGCCGGTATACCGGGCCCAGCCAGTGCGGACGCCGGCTTCCAGCGCAATGGCCGGCACATCCTTGGGCAGTACTTTCTTTTTGTAGGCACTGCTCTGCTGTTCGAACACGTCCCAGCTGGGCATGGAAACCACCTGGACGCCGATGCCTTTTTCTTCCAGGGCTTTCTGAGCTTCCAGGGCCAGATGGACTTCACTGCCCGTAGCGATGAGGATTGCTTTTACCTTATCCTTGGAAGAAGGACTCAGTACATAGGCTCCTTTGGGTGCTCCCTTGGCAATGGTCTTGGCATAGTCATGGAGCACCGGCAGTCCCTGACGGGTCAGCAGCAGGCAAGTGGGCTGTTTCTGGTTTTCGCAGGCGGCTTTCCAGGCCACAGCCGTTTCCAGGGCGTCCGCCGGACGGAATACGGACACATTGGGGATCAGCCGCAGGCTCATGGTCTGCTCGATGGGTTCATGGGTCGGTCCGTCTTCCCCGACGAACACGCTGTCATGGGTATAGACGAATACGCTGCCGATTCCCATTAGAGCCGCCATCCGCACCGCCGGACGCATAAAGTCGGCGAACACCAGGAAAGTAGCTCCGAAAGGCAGGATGCCGCCGTGGAGGCAGAGGCCATTGACGATGCACCCCATAGCATGTTCCCGGATGCCGAAATGGATGTTCCGGCCGGTCCGTTCTTCTGCCGAGAAGAATCCCTTCCCTTTCATTTCCGTCTTGTTGGAAGGCCCCAGGTCCGCACTGCCTCCGATGAGAGCCGGAAGCTTATCTGCCAGCAGCTGGAGCACTGTTCCAGAAGCGGCACGGGTGGCCACACTGTCCGTATCCTTGAAAGAGGCCATCAGTTCCTTCAGATCCAGATCCATCTTTCCGTCGATCCGATCCGTCAGTTCCTGGGCCAGTTCCGGATAGGCCTTGGCATAGGCTTCCATCAGTCCATTCCAATCTGCTTCGTTTTCCCGGCACTGGGGCAGTTTGGCGTCAAAATGGGCTTTCACTTCTTCCGGCACCACGAAGGACTGACTGCCATCCCAGCCGGCAGCTTCTTTGGTCTTGGCCACATTTTCCACACCCAGAGGTTCCCCATGGGCACTGGCCATATCCTGCCGAGGGCTGCCGAAGCCGATATGGGTCTTGACGATGATCAGAGAGGGTTTGCGGGTTTCCTTCTTGGCTGCTTCGATGGCTTTCGTGAGGGCTTCCACATCTTCAGAGGAAGCGACCCGGAGCACTTGCCAGCCATAGGCTTTGAACCGGGCCCCCACATCTTCCCGGAAGGCGATATCCGTACTGCCTTCGATGGTGATCTTGTTATCGTCATAGAGGAAGATCAGTTTCCCCAGCCCCAGGGTACCCGCCAGGGAAGCGGCTTCGGAAGCCACCCCTTCCATCTGGTCCCCGTCAGAAGTGATGCCGTAGGTGTAATGATCCACCACTTTGTATCCTTCCTTGTTGTACCGGGCAGCCAGCATCTCTTCTGCCATAGCCAGCCCCACAGCCATGGCAAAGCCGTGGCCCAGAGGTCCGGTAGACACATCCACCCCAGGGGTCACCCCATATTCTGGATGACCTGGAGTCTTGCTGCCCCACTGGCGGAATCCCTTCAAATCCTCCAGGGACAGGTCATAGCCAGCTACATGGAGCATGGCATAGAGCAGAGCACTGCCGTGTCCCGGGGACAGGACGAACCGGTCCCGGTCGAACCAGTTGGGATTTTCAGGATTATATTTCATGAACCGGTCCCAGATCGTATACATCAGAGGTGCCGTCCCCAGAGGCAGGCCCGGATGGCCGGAATTGGCCGCCTGCACTTCATCGATGGACAAAAAACGCAGGGTGTTGATGCTCTCAGTATCAATATTTTCCATGAAAAAAATCCCTCCATACTGGATGTCAAAAAGTAGTATACACAGTCATTCATTCTGATTATAGGCCATTTGAAGGGGTAAAGCAAGGGGGCTGTTGCATGTGCAACAACCCCTTCTCACTGCCTCAGCAGAGCCACACTGCCTGATACGATGAGAGCTCCTCCCACCCAGGAATACAAAGTCAGGGTCTCTCCCCACAAGAGAGAACCGGCCAGGATATGGAACAGGATGCCGGTATACATGAGAAAGTTGACCATTGTAGGATGGATGTGGGTACAGCCCCAGGTCAGACATACCTGCCCCAAAAGAGCGGACAGAGCCATTTCTACGACCCAGCACCATTCTCCTCCAGCCGGCAGGACCCATTGCTGGGTAGCTCCCATGATGGCCAGCCCTCCCAAGGTACTGTAAAACTGGAAATAAAACACCAGCTCCGTCTGGGTATGGTCGCCGTTCTCCGTCATCTTCCCGATGCACACATAGGCGCTGGCTGCGAAGAAAGCCGAAAGGATCCCGAAGATGGCATAAGAATTAAAAGAATGGAAATTCCACACCTGGAGGACGACAGCCGCCCCCAGGGCGATCAGG
This sequence comes from Acidaminococcus nyctereutis, assembly GCF_052216985.1. Lineage (NCBI taxonomy): Bacteria > Bacillati > Bacillota > Negativicutes > Acidaminococcales > Acidaminococcaceae > Acidaminococcus > Acidaminococcus nyctereutis. The sequence goes on along the minus strand of NZ_JBQOUY010000003.1, from coordinate 107,752 downwards.
CCCAGCCAAGGTACTGCTCGTCCCTGGAGCCTGCCTTTTAGGAAGATCGGGGACAAAAGGCACATAAAGAAGGCCGACAGCTGGGTGAGGATCTCTGCATCTCCCAGGGTCAGCCCATTCAGACAGTAAAAGAAAAACAGGAGACAGGCGGCCCCGAACAATCCCCGCAGATGGAGCAGGCCCCGGTCCTTCCCGGAAAACACCGGCAGGGTTTCCATCCGTGCCATGAAAGGCAGGAACAGCATCCCCAATAGGCCCCGGAAAAAGGTGATCTCTCCGGTTCCCAGGTGGAGGAGCTTCTTAGCCCCGATATCCATAGTCGTGAAGAATACAGTTGCCAGGATGGAAGCCAAGATACCTTTTTTCGTCGTAGAAAAAGTCACAGATTCTCCCTCCTTGTGAAAACAGTTCCCCTTCAGTTTACACAAAAATCGAACCTCCGGCAATGGCCAAGAGGTCCGATAGATGCAAATCTTTTACTTTTTAGCGGCTTCCGCTTTCGCTTTGGCATCAGCCACGATTTTTTCCGCCAGTTTGGGCGGTACATCCTCATAATGGTCGAACTTCATTTCAAAGGTCCCTGTCCCTTGGGTCAGTGCCCGCAGATCCACGGCATAATCCAAGATTTCTGCATAAGGCACCTGGGCCTTCACCACAGCCCGTCCGTCTTCCGCGGACTGCATTCCCAAGATACGGCCCCGTTTGCTGTTCAGGTCGGAGATGATGTCCCCGGTCATCCGTTCGTCACAGTACACATCCAGATTGTAATAGGGTTCCATCAGGACCGGTTTGGACTGTTCTGCCGCTTTCTGGAAGGCCATATGGGAAGCCACTTTGAAAGCCATTTCCGAAGAGTCTACGGTATGGTAGGAACCATCCAGCAGGGTGATCTTCAGATCTACCACTGGGTACCCGGCCAGGATCCCGTGTTCCATGGATTCCTTCATGCCTTTTTCTACTGCCGGGATGTACTGCCGGGGCACGGCCCCCCCGAAGATCTTGTCTTCGAACACGAACCCGGAGCCCGGAGGCAGCGGTTCCATCTTGATGACTACATGGCCATACTGCCCATGGCCGCCAGTCTGTTTCTTGTATTTGCCTTCCACTTCCGCAGAACCCCGGATGGTTTCCCGGTATTCCACCATGGGCGGTTTCAACACGGCATCCACGCCGAATTTCCGTTTCATCCGTTCCATGAGGATCTCCAGATGCTGGTCCCCCATGCCGCTGATCAAGGTTTCCTTGGTTACCGGGTTCCGGCTGACGATGAAGGTAGGATCTTCATCCATGAGTTTGCCCAATGCTGCAGCGATCTTGTCTTCGTCCCCTTTCTTCTTGGGAGAGATTGCCCGGCTGTACATGGGCAGTGGATATTCGATGGGTGCGAACTGCACCGGTTCTTCTTTGGCACTGAGGGTATCTCCGGTCATGGTGAACTGGAGACGGGAGATGACTCCGATATCTCCTGCTACGATCTGCTTCATGGGCAAGGGATTCTTCCCCCGTAGCGTGGAGATAGTCCCCACTTTTTCCATTTCATCCCGGCTGGCATTATAGACGGAGCTGTCGGCTTTGATGATGCCGGAGAACACCCGTACGAAGCTCATCCGGCCCACAAAAGGATCGGAGGTCGTCTTGAACACCAGAGCAGCCAGCGGAGCGTTGGAATCCCGCCGTTCCACCTGTCCCGTTTTCAGGTTGGTCACATGATATTCGTTCAGGACGGCGGGGAATGTGTAGTCCACAACGGCAGAGAGTGTCCGCCCCAGCCCGATGTTCTTGAAAGCAGAACCGCAGAGCACCGGGAAAATGATTCCCTGCCGGATGCCCTTCACCAGACAGTTCATCACTTCTTCATCGGAAATGGTTTCCCCTTCCAGATACCGTTCCATCACTTCATCATCGGCTTCCACCGCTGCTTCTACCATCTTGTCATGGGCATCCTGGACCCAATCCTTCAGGTCATCGGGGACTTCGATTTCATCCGCCCCGTTCCCGTTCCCTTTATAGGCTTTCTGGTTAAATACATCGATGACCCCGCAGAAGTCTTCTTCTTTGCCCAAGGGCAGTTCCAGGGGAAGGATCCGTTTACCGATCTTGGCCCGGAGATTGTCCAGGATATTATCATAATCTGCATTTTCCCGGTCCATCTTGTTCACGAAAATCAGCCGAGGCAGGCCGGCCTCTTCCGCCAGTTTCCAGCACTGTTCGGTCCCGATCTGGACCCCGCTGGTAGCACTGACCACGATCAGTACACTGTCCACAGCCCGGAATGCGCCTTTGACTTCTGCTACGAAATCCGCAAAACCTGGAGTATCGATGAAATTGATCTTGACATCCCGCCATTCTACCGGTGCCAGCGTCGCACTCACGGAGACTCCCCGCTTGATTTCTTCCGGTTCGAAGTCGGTGGTGGTCTGCCCGTCTTCCACTTTGCACATACGGCTGATAGCACCGCTGCGATAGAGCAGTGCTTCTGTAAGGGAAGTGGTGCCTGCGCCGCCATGCCCTACGATGGCCACGTTCCTGATTTTATCGCCTGTATACTCTTTCACTGTACAGCCCCCTTTATTCCGTAGGATGTGGGATTCTCAGCTGCCAGGAGCAGCTTTCCCCATGTTCTTGTCTGATGGTACTCTTTTTCGGGAGCAAGGCGCGTTTTTCCTGCTTTTAACAGAAAACTTTCGAAATTCCCAAAAAATGAAAAGGAATGTGTAACGATAGATACACATTCCTTACATGAATAGGGGGTGTAAAAAAATCACACCCCCTCACGCATTGAATATCCTTTCAAACCGGCCGTCGAATTGGGTGGTTGCTGCCGCCCGGATCACTTCCCTGGCGGTTTTCGGATTCCCCATGGCCCACTGGGCCGCCTTCCGGGCTTCTACCAGCGTATCTGTATCCCGGAGGATATCCGCGATGTACAGGTCGCTGAGTCCATGCTGGCGCAGACCGAAGAACTGGCCAGCCCCCCGCAGTTCCAGATCTTTTTCGGCCAGCAGGAAGCCGTCACTGCAGTGGCGCATGATCTGGAGCCGTTCCAAGGTTACCGGGTTGGTGGAGGAAGTCAGCAATACGCAGTAGGATTGGGCACTGCCTCTGCCTACCCGGCCCCGGAGCTGGTGCATCTGGGCCAACCCGAACCGGTCCGCTCCCTCGATGACCATCAGGGTAGCATTGGGCACATTGACCCCCACTTCCACCACAGTCGTAGTGATCAGCACTTTCGTTTCATTCCGGGCAAAGCTTTCCATCACTGCGTCTTTCTCTTCCGGCTTCAGACGGCCATGGAGGAGGCCGCAGGGAATGCCCTGGAGATAGGTGGAAGTCAGTTCTTCATACAGTTCCTCCGCCGCCTTGGCATCCACCCCTTCACTTTCTTCAATCAGTGGACATACCACATAGGCCTGGTGACCTTCCCGGATCTGATGGACCATGCCCTGGTACACCGCCGGCCGTTTGTCTTCTGTATAACAAAGGGTCTGGACCGGTTTCCTTCCCGGGGGCAGTCCCTTCATCAGAGATACGTCCAGGTCCCCGTATACCGTAAGGGCCAAAGTCCGGGGAATGGGCGTCGCAGTCATGACCAGCACATGAGGTGCAAAGGGACTCTTCTCCTGGAGCTTGGCCCGCTGGGCCACCCCGAACCGGTGCTGCTCATCGGTGATGGCCAGGGCCAGAGAATGGAACACCACTGCATCTTGGATCAGGGCATAGGTCCCCACCACCGCCTGGATGGAACCATCGGCCAGCCCTTCCAGCACCTGCCGTCTTGCTTTGGCCGGCAGGCCGCCGGTCAGAAGGGCCGTCCGGATCCCTGCTGGTTCCAAGACTTTCTGCATTTCCTGGTAGTGCTGTTCGGCCAGGATTTCCGTAGGTGCCATCAAGCATCCCTGGTAGCCGTTTTCCACCGTCTTTGCCAGGGCCAGGAGCGCCAGAGCCGTTTTCCCGGAGCCTACATCCCCCTGGACCAATCGGTTCATAGGCTCCAGGCTCTGCATGTCATCATCGATTTCCTGCCAGGCTTTTTTCTGGCTGTCCGTCAACTCGAAACCCAAGAGTTCTCGGACTTTCTGGACCAAAGGACCGCATCGGACCATCTTGATGCCCCGGCTGTCCCGCTTGATTTCCACCCGATGGTGGAGCAGGCCGCACTGGAGATAGAAGAGTTCTTCGAAGATCAGCCGCTGCCGGGCCTTTTCCAAAAGGTCCGGGCTTTTGGGAAAATGGATATTTTCCAGAGCTTCCAGCCGGGGCAGGAAATGTTTGGCCTGGAGGATCTTCTCCGGCAGACATTCCGGCAATTCCTTCCGGGCCAAGGCCAGAGCCTGGCGCACCGCTCCCCGTACCTGGTTCTGGGTCAGGCTGCCGGTCAAAGCATAGGTAGGAAGGATGCCCGGAGCTTCCGTTTTTTCATCCTTCACACGGGAAAGGCTGGCACCGGTGACGCTTTTGGCCGTACGGCCCAGGTTCACCTTGCCGATGACGAATACTTCGTCCCCCGTATGATAGACTCGGGTCATGTAGGTCTGAGCCCCGAACAAGACGATCTCTGCAAAGCCAGTACCATCCCCTACGGTGATAGTGGCATATTTCATGTTCCGGGCGCTCCGCCGGTTGTTCAGCCGCACGATGGTCCCTTGGAACAGCTGCATCTCCCCCCCCACAGTCAGTTCGCTGATGGTCTTTACATGGGAATAGTCCAGGTAGCAGCCCTGCCGAGGAAAATGGTTCAGCAAATCTCCGATGGTCACGACGTTGATATTTTCGAATTCCAGGGCCTTTTTGGGCCCGATGCCTTTGAGTTTGGTTACCGGTTCCTGCCACCACATGGTTCTTTTCCCCTTTTCTCATGGTTTTCTACTTGCAATTATAATCCAATTTGTGTTAAAATAGCTACATTGAGTTTTAAAAATAACGCATTGCCTTATAACTTGAAGGAGGTGGGACCATGGCATGCATCTGTGAAATCTGCAACAAAGGTGAGCTGTCCGGCAACAACGTCAGCCATTCCAATAGACATGTAAAACGTTCTTGGAAACCTAACGTTCAAAAGGTTAAAGCGGTGGTAGACGGTGAAGTGAAGAGCATCAACGTGTGCACTCGCTGCTTACGTTCCGGCAAGGTAACCCGCGCCATCTAAGCTTATAGGTTACAGCATAAAAAAAGAGGTGTTGCTCAGAAAGGGCAACACCTCTTTTTTAATCAGGGGCAGCAGGGCTGCCCGTCACTTGTCTCTTGTCACTGGCTAACAGTCCCTTTTTGTTTTTCTCTACAGCTTTGCCCCGCAGAAGGGACAGAAAGCCACATTCTTGGGCAAAGCCGCCCGGCACTGGGGGCAGATCCGCCGTTCTAGATAAGCCTGGGCCTTTTCCTCGAACAGGGCCACGAATCGATCCGTTTCCCGGTTCTGAGGAGTCAGGCTGTAGACTTCCATCCGTTTTTTGTGGATATCCACGATCACCGTGCAGCCTTCCTCCCGCGGCTGGACTGCAAAAATGATTTCCTTCCGTTTGGGTTTCCCGAACAGGAAGGATTTTTCTTCGGACACCAGTGACCCGTTCAGGAGCATCCCGGCATCATCTTGTTTCTCTACTTCCACCTGCATCTCTCGGCACACCTGGAGTCCCAGTTCCCAGGCCACTGCCGGAGCCAGGTTGTAGGCCTGTTCCACAAAACTTCCGCCGCTGCCTTTTACCTCCATGACTGCTCCCTTCCTCTCAGTTCAGGGTAATGGACAGGATTGTATCCTGTCCGGCCCGTACCGGACCGAATGGGGCTTTTTCCATTTTTCCGACCTTGTCCCCATTGGTGATCACCAGGGGCGTGGAAAGATCGCACCCTGCCATTTCCAGAACTTCCCGGTCAAAAGCCAGCAGAGGCTGCCCGGCCTTCACCTTGTCGCCGGCTTTCACCAGTGCCCGGAAGCCGGTTCCCTGCCGTTCCACCGTATCCATCCCCACGTGGAGCAGGATCTCCAGTCCGTGGCCTTCGGTAAGCGCAATAGCATGGGCCGTATCCGGCACATAGGTGATTTCCCCATCACAGGGAGCCACCAATTCGCCGTTTTCCGGCCGGATGGCCACTCCGTCCCCCAGCATTTTCTGGGCAAAAGCCTGGTCCGGCACCTGTTCCAGAGGAACCAGCGTCCCCGTCAAAGGCGCCGTCAGCACAATTTTCGTCTTCCTGAAAAAAAATCCCATCGTATGATCTCCTTGTTTCTGTGTGTACGGTATCATTGTAGCATAAAAAGGGGGCTGTTGCATGCGCAGCAGCCCCTTCAATCATTTCAAACAAGCTTTCCTGGACAGGTTCAGCCTTCCTTTGGAATCGATTTCCACCAGCTTCACGACGATTTCGTCGCCGACGCTGACTACGTCTTCCACTTTTTCCACCCGTTCCTTGGCCAGCTGGGAAATATGTACCAGCCCTTCCCGGCCGGGCATGAATTCCACGAAGGCGCCGAAGTTCATGATCCGGGTCACCTTCCCAGTATAGACCTTGCCCACTTCCGGTTCTGCCGTGATATCCTGGATGGTCTTGATGGCCGCATCGGCAGATTCACTGTCAGCTGCAGCAATGTATACAGTACCATCATCGTTGATATCGATCTGGGCACCGGTATCTTCCACGATCTTTTTGATGATCTTGCCCCCAGGCCCGATGATATCCTTGATTTTCTCCGGATTCACCTTGATGGTGGTGATCTTGGGAGCATACTTCTTCAGCTGCTTCCGGGGTTCAGCGATGCATTCCAGCATCTTGCCCAAGATGAAAGCACGGCCTTTCTTGGCCTGAGCCAGAGCCGCCTGGAGGATGTCTTTCGTCAGCCCGTCCACTTTGATATCCATCTGGATGGCCGTGATGCCCTTAGAAGTACCGGCCACCTTGAAGTCCATATCTCCGTTGGCATCTTCCAGACCCTGGATATCGGTGAGGATGGTGAAATTCTCCCCTTCCTTAACCAGGCCCATGGCCACCCCGGAAACCGGCGCCTTGATGGGCACGCCGGCATCCATCAGGGATAGGGTGCTGGCGCAGGTGCTGGCCATGGAGGAAGATCCGTTGGATTCCAGCACTTCAGAAACCAGACGGATGGTATAGGGGAATTCTTCTTCAGAGGGAATCACCGGCAGCAGAGCCCGTTCTGCCAGGGCTCCATGGCCAATTTCCCGACGGCCCGGGCTGCGCAGAGGTTTGGTTTCGCCCACGCTGTAGGGTGGGAAATTATAATGATGGATATACCGTTTCTGGATATCCCCGGCCAGGGTCTCCAGATTCTGGGCTTCCCGAAGGGGAGCCAGGGCCAGGCAGTTCAGGACCTGGGTCTGTCCCCGGGTGAACAGGCTGCAGCCGTGAGGCCGGGCCAGGAGACCCACTTCGCAGCTGATGGGACGGACTTCATCCAGCGCACGGCCATCGGGACGGATCTTGTCCACGGTAATGATGTGCCGGAATACCCGTTTCACCAGTTTAGCCACCACATGGGCAACGTCGATTTCATTGTCCGGATACAGTTCCGTAAAGTGGGCCAGGATCTCTTCCTTGGCTTCGCTGACCATCTTGTCCCGGCGCAGCTTGTCCGGATCCATCAGGGCATCATGGATCTTGGGTTCCCCATAGGCTTCGATTTCCCGAGCCAGATCAGCAGGCGGAGTATAGACTTCGAAATCCATCTTGGGTTTGCCCACTTCGGCCTGGATTTTTTCCTGGAATTCCACTAGTTTCTTGATTTCTCCGTGAGCGAACCAGATAGCGTCCAGCATCACTTCTTCAGAAACTTCCTTGGCACCGGCTTCCACCATGAGGATGGCATCTTTGGTACCGGCTACGGCCAGGTTCAGTTCGCTGACTTTGGCCTGTTCCACCGTGGGTTCCACGATGAACTGCCCATCGATGAGTCCCACCCGCACACCGGCGATAGGCCCTTCGAAGGGGATATCAGAAATGGACAGAGCGCAGGATGCACCGATCATAGCCGGAATGTCCGGGGCATTGTCCGGATCCACAGATACGGCCGTGCATACGATCTGCACGTCATTGTGGTATCCATCCGGGAACATAGGCCGGATAGGACGGTCGATGAGCCGGGAAGTCAGGATGGCCGTTTCTGCCGGCCGGCCTTCTCTCCGCAGGAACCCGCCGGGGATCTTGCCCACTGCATACATCTTTTCTTCAAAGTCCACTGTCAGCGGGAAGAAATCCACCCCTTCCCTGGGAGTATCGGTCCCCGTCACTGCCACCACAACAGCGGTTTCGCCGTAGCGGACCAATACAGCCCCATTGGCCTGTTTGGCAATCTTACCTGTTTCAATGGTAAGGGTCCGGCCTCCAAAATCCGTACTAAAACTATGCATCCTCTGCATCCTCCTTCTATTTCTCTCTTGACATTATGGGTAGATTATACTACACCGGCGGGGAAAAAGCCATAAAAGGGGTGTGAAAATATATTTTTCACACCCCTTTGCGGGCTAAGGGTCACGGGTCACAGGCTTGGACAGCCATGCCGTAAGTCCGTGCATCATACAAGAAGCTGGATTTCCCTCTCCTTTCAACAAAAGAAGTGTTGTCCGTATAAAAAAGCACGAACAACACTTCTTCAAATTTTAGTTCTATTTCTCGAAATGCACAAACAGGGGCATTTCGACAAGCATTGGAAAATCCCGTTGATTGTCGACGAGCCCGCGACTCACAGCCCACGACCCGCGACCGGTGCTGCGAAGCAGATCCTTATTTCTCCTCTTCCTTCTCCAGGGCCGCTTTCAGGGTATGCCAGGCCAGGACGGCGCATTTCACCCGGGCGGGCATGTTGGAGATGTTCTTCAGGGCAATGGCATCGTCCAGTTCTTCCAGCTTGCTGTCGTCCGTTTCTTCCCGTTTGATCATGGCCAGGAACAGATCCACCAGCCGAAGGGCTTCCTTTACGGATTTTCCCCGGATCAAGTCCACCATGATATCCGTAGAAGCCTGGCTGATGGCACAGCCGTGCCCGGTATAAGCCGCATCCTTGATGATCCCGTCCTGGATATCCGCCTGGAGAGTGATATCATCCCCGCAGCTGGGATTGTGGCCATGTTCCTGGAGATTATGAGGATCCAGCTCATGTTTGTTGGCCTGATCCTGATTATGTTCCAGGATAATATCAGAATACAATTGATTCATATCTTCCATCATCATTCACCTGTTTCCTTCAATCTTTGAAGCCCATGACTTTCCGGACTTCCGGCAGCTTGGACAGGAAATAATCCACTTCTTCCAGAGTATTGTAGATGTAGAAGCTGACCCGGTTGGAGGCTTCCACATGGAGATGGGCCCCTAGAGGCTGGGCACAATGATGACCGCTGCGGATGGCGATCCCGTAGCTGTCCAGGATAGTAGCCGCATCATGAGGATGGACTCCATCGATGGTAAAGGAAATCACCCCAGTCTTTTCGGAAGGATCCGTGGACCCCAGGATGTGGATATGGGGGAGCTTCAGCATCCCTTCCAGGCAGTGTTTGGTGAGTTCATGTTCATGTTCTTCCACCTGGTCCATGCCGATATCGTCCAGGTAATCGATGGCCGCATGGAGAGCAACAGCCCCTTCCACGTTCTGGGACCCGGCTTCGAATTTATAGGGCAGTTCATTGAAGCTGGTGGTCTGTTCCTGGACGTATTCGATCATATCCCCGCCCAAGAGGAAGGGTTCCATGTCTTCCAGCAGGGCTTTCTTTCCGTAGACCACCCCGGTACCGGTGGACCCCAGCATCTTATGGCCGGAAAAGACATAGAAATCGCAGTCCAGATCCTGGACATCGGTCTTCATATGGGGCGTAGATTGGGCGCCGTCCACGATGGCAATGGCTCCTACTTTATGGGCCCGTTCTACCAGTTCTTTCACCGGCCGTTTCATGCCCAGCACGTTGCTTACCGCCGCAAAGGAAACGATTTTGGTCCGTCCATCGATCTTGGCCAGATCTTCTTCCGTAAAATGCCCGGTCTCATCCAGGTACATATAGACCAGTTCCGCCCCGGTCTTCTGGCAGGCTCTCTGCCAGGGCACCAGGTTGGAATGGTGTTCGGAGATGGGGATCACCACTTTATCGCCTTTATGCAGGTGAGTCTCTCCATAGCTGCGGGCGATCAGGTTCAGTCCTTCGGTGGAATTCCGGACGAAGATCACTTCTTCGAAATGCTTGGCATTGATGAACTTCCGGACAGCTTCCCGGGCTTCATCATACAGTTCACCGGCTTCGATGGACAGCACATGGGCTCCCCGGTGAGGGTTCCCGTTGTGATGCTCCAATAGATCCACCAAAGCGTGGATCACCTGATACGGTTTCTGGGTCGTAGCCGCATTATCCAGATATACCAATGGATGTCCATTATGGACTTTAGTCAAGATGGGGAAATCTCTGCGTACATTTATCATGGCAATTTCCTTTCTGGTGGCAGAACTGCATTTTCGTCCGAACAGCCTGCAGCGCCTTGTTTTCCAGATTTTCGTCCCCCAGCTGGTCGATGACTGGGCGGATGTTGCTCTCTACGATGATCAGCTGGGCCCCTGCTTCATTGAAGCCCCGGCTCATAAGATAGAACAGCATGTCCTGGTCGATCTGGCCGGAACTGGAAGCGTGGTTGCCCACCACATCATCTTCCTTGCACAAAAGCAGAGGAACAGAGATGGAATGGACTCCTTTGTTCAGCAGCAGGCACACATCGGATTCGTTGCCCACTGCCTTTTTGCCGCCCCGGAGGAAATCGATGGTCCCCCGGAAATATTTCTTACTGGTTCCCATCAAGGCACCGGTGGTCAGGATATCTGTATCCGTCTTGCAACCCTTGTTCGGGACCCAGTAGGAATAGTCGAACAGCTGGTCATCGCTGCCCAGATACATGGAAGCGCTTTTGAACTGGGCCTCGTCATGGTCCAGATCCGTCCGCACATACACCAGGTTCTGGTAGCCGCCCACTTCAGCGCTGACGAACTTCACCTGGGCTTCTTTCCCTTCCCGGGTCAGCCGCTGATCAATGTGCCGCACCTTTTCTCCATGGATCTGGACTTTGCTGATGGTCACCTGGGCCCCGTCTCCTGCTTCCACATACTGGAGCAGGTTTACCAGCCCACCTTCGGCGTTTCCATCAAAAAGTTCATACACATGGAGCCGGCTGTCCTTTCCAGCCTGGAGTTTCAGCTGTCCCACCAGAAGAGGTACATCCTCCGTCACCGTGTAGCTGATCCAGACAGAAGCTTCTTCCCCTGCAGGGACCGTGACGCTGCAGTTCACGTTGCCGCCCTTCTGGGCCTGGGCCAGGGACGCCTCACTGGCACCCTGGAAATCTCCCAAGTCTGGCAACTCATTGCCTTCATAAGTCCGTACTTCTGCACAGCCTTCCTGACGGACCGCCAGTTCCACCGGCTGCAGTTCCTGGGCAGCCAATGGATCCAGTTCCAGATGGTTCACCTTCATCCATCGGAAGGTAGGACGCGGAAGCTCATTGAATTGTTCTTTGCTCATCATTTCCGCCCCCTTACATGGAACCCTTCAGTTCCAGATTGATCAGATTGTTCATTTCCACTGCATATTCCAGAGGCAGGGCTTTGGATACAGGATCCACAAACCCCCGTACCAGCATAGCCCGGGCTTCGTCTTCGCTGAGGCCCCGGCTCATCAGGTAGAAGATGGCCTCATCGGAGATCCGGCCGATCTTCGCTTCGTGCCCCAGATCCACATTGTCGTTCTTGATCACGATAGCCGGAATGGTATCGGACTGGGACTGCTCATCCAGCATCAGGGATTCGCAGCTCACATTGGATTTGGACCCTTCGGCACATTCGTTGATCACCACGCTGCCCCGGTAGATGCATACCCCGCCGTCCTTGGAAATGGATTTGGAGTTGATGTTGCTGGTGGTATGGGGCGCATTGTGGACCACCTTGGACCCGGTGTCCAGGTACTGGCCCTTGCCCGCAAAGGTGACCCCGGTGAATTCACAGTGGGCCCCTTCCCCATTGAGGATGCTCATGGGGTACAGACAGGAGGTGTGGGACCCGAAGGACCCAGTGACCCAGTTGATGGTACCGTTTTTCCCTACGATGGCCCGCTTGGTGTTCATATTGTACATGTTCTTTGACCAGTTCTCGATGGTGGAATAGGTCAGAGCAGCGTCATCCCCGATGAACAGTTCCACGGCCCCGGCGTGGAGGTTAGCCACGTTGTACTTAGGAGCGGAACAGCCTTCGATGAAATGTACCTTGGCGCCCTTTTCCACAATGATCATGGTATGTTCGAACTGGCCAGCTCCCGGTGCATTCAGCCGGAAATAGCTTTGGAGAGGAATGGATACATCCACTCCTTCCGGCACGTAGACAAAGGATCCGCCGGACCAGACCGCCCCGTGGAGAGCAGCGAATTTGTGATCCGTAGGCGGGATCAGTTTCATAAAATGCTTCCGTACGATGTCTTCGTACTTTTTCACCGCCGTATCGAAGTCTGTATAGATGACCCCCTGCTTCACCAGTTCATCCTGGATGCTGTGGTATACCACTTCAGAATCGTACTGGGCCCCAACCCCGGCCAGGGAAGTCTTTTCCGCTTCCGGGATTCCCAGACGGTCAAAGGTATCTTTGATGTCTTCCGGCAGGTCGTTCCAGTTGGCGCTCATCCGGGCATTGGGCCGCACGTAGGTGACGATATTGGCCATATCCAGACCGCTGATGTCCGGTCCCCATACCGGATAGGGAATCTGATAATACAGATCCAGGGATTTCAGCCGGGCATCCAGCATCCATTGGGGTTCGTCCTTCTTGGCAGAAATCTCCCGGACCACATCCGGGGTCAGCCCAGCTTCCGTCTTATATTCATGATTGGAAGCCTTTTTGAAGTCGTACATGTTGCTGAAATCAGTCAACGCGTCGATGGTCTTCCGTTCTTTCTGCAGTTTCTGTTCGTCAGCCGCGGTCTCCCGGGCCAGCGCTGCGTTCTTTTCTTCCGTCATTCTGCTCACCCGCCCGTTATTTCTTATAAGCGTCGTAGCCGTTGGCTTCGATTTCCTGGATCAGGGAAGCATCTCCGGTCTTGACGATCCGGCCGTTGATCAGCACATGGACCACATCCGGATGGAGCTTTTGGAGGATCTCGCTGTGGTGGGTGATGATCAGCAGGGAGTTATTTTCGTTGTGATATTTGTTCACCGCTTCCGAAACGATCCGCACCGCATCCACATCCAGGCCAGAATCGATTTCGTCCAACAGGGTCAGTTTCGGTTCCAGCATGCACATCTGGAGGATTTCATTCTTCTTCCGTTCGCCCCCAGAGAACCCGTCATTCACATACCGGTCTGCATAGCTCCGGTCCATGGACAGGGCGTCCATTTCCTGATGGAGTTTCTTCCGGAAAGGCATGATCCGCTGTTTTTCTCCGGAAATCGTGCCCTTGGCATTCCGGATGAAGTTTTCTACCGTAATCCCCTGGACGGAGATAGGAGCCTGGAAAGCCATGAAGATCCCCGCCTTGGCTCTTTCGTTTACCGGCTCGTGGGTGATTTCTTTTCCTTCGAAATAAATATGACCTTCGGTCACAACGTATTTAGGGTTGCCCATGATGGTATTGAATAGGGTCGATTTACCAGCACCATTGGAGCCCATGATTACATGGGTTTCCCCTTTGTTGATGACCAGATCCAAACCTTTCAGGATTTCCTTACCTTCGACGGCAACTTTCAATCCTTCCACTCGCAATAATTCACTCATACTAACCTCTCCTACCCACAGGCCCTTCAACGCCTGTGTACTGAATTTAAGCCTTCTTTGTATCTTACCGCTCCGGATCCTGTCCTGCGCAAAGGAACGAGACCGTGGGGAAATAAGAAAAGGGATCGGATCCCGGTTCTACTGTAATCAAAAAATATTCACCTGAAATCCTTTCCCTATTATAAATGATTTTCCCGGGTTCGACAATATATCATAGTGCAGTCAGGGGAATTTTTTTGAAGTTTTTTGGAAAAATCCTGTTAGAGATGAAACAGAAAAAGAGGGTGTGAATAAATTCACACCCCCGGTCGCGTGTCTCGAGTCTCGGGCCGTGAGCCTGGACATTCAAGCCGTTTGTTCTTTTTCTACCAGATGATCAGACAAAATCCACTGAAATCCGAAAAAATGGATTTTAGTGCTGCACCAACAAGCCCGCGACTCATGACTCGCGACCCGCGACCAATCCCTTTATCCTCACCCTAGAATCAGATATAAAATATACACATTGATCATGGCGGCGATGCCGGTGACCAGGGTCCCCATGGTCTGGGCCCGGTAGCCGTCCTGGACTTCCATATCCCCGAAGTTGGTGACCACCCAGAAATAAGAGTCATTGGCATGGGACACCGTCATAGCCCCGGCCCCGATGGCAATGACTGTGATGGCTGCCAGCATGGTCGTCCCCAGTCCCAAGGTCCCCATCAGAGGAGCCATGATCCCGGCCGTAGTGGTGATGGCCACGGTAGAAGATCCCTGGGCTGTCTTCAGGATGGCAGACAGCAGGAAGGGGAAGAAGATCCCCAGGCTGGCCAGGGTATTGGAATTTTCCTTGATGAACGCCACCATGCTGGTGGATGCGATGACCTTCCCCAGCACGCCTCCGGCAGCGGTGATGAACAGGATGGGTCCCACCACTTTCAGGGTTTCATCGGTGATTTCATAGAAGGCTTTCATCTTGTCCGGCATGGTACTCTGCATCAATACCAGGATCCCCAGGATCACCCCTACACTGATGGCGATGATGGGCGTTCCCAGGAAGGTGATGACATCCGTCCTGTTCCCGCTCATGGCCATAGCACTGGACAGGCCCATAAGGATGATGGGCACCACAATGGGAGCAAAGCTCATAAAGGCACTGGGCAGCTGACCATAGCTCTTGATGAGTTCTTCATAGGTCTGCTGGACCTCTGCCGGTTCTGTACTTTCTGCCCGTTCTTCTTTGGATTTCACTTTTTTGCCGATATAGTTGGCATAACAGTAGGCGGCGATCATAGGCAGGATGGAAGATGCGGTCCCCAGACCGATGATCAGGATCAGGTTGGGTTCCAGCCCCATCCCTTCATAAATGGTATTGGCAGCAGCAATGGGTCCCGGTGTGGGCGGAATGAAGCAGTGGGAAATATACAGCCCCATGGACATGGCTACTGCCGTAGCTACAGCGGAACAATGGGTCCGGCGGACCAGCGCCTTCCGGATCGGATTCAAGATGACGAAACCGCTGTCACAGAATACCGGGATGGAAACGATCCACCCCATGATCAGTACCGCCAGGCTGGTATTGTTCTTCCCTACCAGGCGCACCACGCAGTCAGCCATTTTCAAGGCAGCTCCCGTCTTTTCCAAAATGGTCCCGATCAGGGCTCCCATGATGATCACGATGCCGATGCTGGTGAAGGTCCCGGCAAAACCGGCACTGACCACATCCGCGATCCCCAGCACTTTCCCATGCTTTACCAGAGGGATCCCGCCGATCAGGCCGAAGATCACGGAAACCCCCAGGATAGCCAGGAAAGGATGGATACGGAATTTCGAAATGGCTACGATCATGACGATGATGGCAATCACAAAAGCAAAAATCAAAGGTAAGCCAGTCATTTTCCACACATCCCCCTCAAAAATAATCCATTGCGGCCTTTTGTTTTGCAGGATATAGTATATGCTATTTTCGAAAAAAGTAAACTATATTTTTCATATGGCCGCCATAATTTTTCTTGCAGCCAGGTGTTCCTTTTTTTTCCAGAACAAGATATCATTAAGGAAACGGATGTCTTACCCTGAGGAGGCTGCCATGACCAAAGGAATCAACCAAAAACTGAAAATGCTGTACCTGGAAAAGATCTTCCAGCGGGAAACCGATGATGACCATGGGCTTACCCTGCAGGAGATCACAGAACGGCTGAAGAAGGCCGGAGTCAATGCGGACCGGAAGACTCTCTACAGCGATTTTGCAGAACTGAAGAAATATGGCCTGGATATCATCAGTTCCAACGGAGGACGGAGCTGTACCTATCATTTAGGGAACCGGGAATTCCAGATCGCTGAGCTGAAGCTCCTGGTAGATTCCGTACAGGCGGCCCAGTTCATCCCGGATGAAAAATCCCACGCTCTGATCAGCAAACTGGAAAAACTGGCCAGCCGGGAACAGGGCAAGAGCCTCCAGCGGCAGGTGCTCATTGCCGGTCGCGTAAAGACCTCCAACAAAAAAGTCTATTTGACGGTGGATAAACTGCACCAGGCCATCAACACCAATGTGCAGGTCCGTTTCCACTACACCCGCTGGAACACCCGCAAAGAACTGGTCCCCCGCAACCAAGGAAACTGGTTCCAGGTCAGTCCCTGGCTGATGATCCTGTCCGATGAAAACTACTATCTGACCGCTTACTATGAAAAGGCCGGAGAGATCCGCCATTATCGGGTAGACAAGATCGAAGATCTGGAACTTCTGGAAGACCTGCCCCGGGAGGGCAAAGAGGCCTTCCAGAAATTGGATATCCCCAAATATGCCAATATACATTTCGGCATGTTCAATGGGGATCAGACAGAAGTAGAACTACAGGTCCAGAACGAAAAAGTTGGGATCTTCATCGACCGGTTCGGCAAAGACATCATGCTGATCCCCCAAGGGCCCGACACCGTATCCCTGACCGTGAAAGTAGATGTAAGTGCCCAATTCTTGGGCTGGATCATGGCTTTAGGAGAGGGCGTCGAGATCATCCGCCCGGAATGGGTACGGGAAAAGATGGTCCAGGAAGCCCAGCGGATCTTGCAGGTGTATAAATAGAAAAGGGAGGTGTTGCACGTTCTGTGCAACACCTCCTTTTCCATTTTCTTACAATCCCGTCCATCCTGCCAGCTGCAGGACAGCCAGGGCAATGGAAGCCAGGATGCTCTGGAGGAGCAGGAAGGGAGCATACCATTTGGCATACCGGTTGTAGGCCACCCCTGCAATCCCCAGGGACCCCATGATGGTCCCAGCCGTCGGCACGATGCAGTTAGAGAGACCGTCTCCGAACTGGAAGGCCTGGACGGCCACCTGCCGGGTGATTCCCGTGAGATCCGCCAGGGGTACCATCAGGGGCATCACTGCCGAAGCCTGTCCGGACCCGGACGGGATGAACAAGTTGATGAACAGGTTAGCCCAGAACATCAAGATGGCTCCGATTACCGGCCCGAAGCTTCCGATGGGAATGGAAAGATAATAGACGATGGTGTTCAGGATATGTCCGTCTTTCAGGATGACGGAAATCCCATTGGCAAAGGCGATGATGAAGCCTGCATTCAGCATGGGTTTGCATCCTTCCAGGAAGGCTTTGGTCGTACCGTTCACGCCCAGCCCTAGGACCCCGCCCTGGATGAGTACCGCCAGGAACATAATGGCCGCGATCTGCTGGTTCCCCCATTTGGCGACCACAGCCCCGGTCATGATGGCAATAATAGCCAGGACCATGACTCCCAGGCAGGTCTTTTGGGTCAGGTTCAGCTTACCGGCTGATTCAAAAGTCTCCCCTTCCTGGGCGCCCATGTATTCATTGACAGCCATCCCTTCCTGGTAGCACAGGCTCTTAGTGGGATCTTTCTGGATGCTCTTGATGTATTTCATCACCAAGACGTAGTTGAGGACAAAATTGACTCCATGGAAAAAGAACCGTACCGGCATCCCAGAAAACACCGGCAGTTCGGCAATGGGATGAGCTACCCCCAAAGTGGACGGATTGGCCCAGCCCACATTGAACCCGGAATAGGCCCCCAGATAGATCATCATGAAACCGGCTGCTGCGTCCAGCCCCATGGTCTTGGATAGGATCATACCGATAGGGATCAGGGCCACGGTAGGGTTGGCAAAGACCCCTGTAGCACCACCGATGGACATGAAGGCCATGATGACGAACACGATCTTGCTGAGGTTCTGGGCACCGCCCTTCGCCGAAAGGGAACGGAATGCCACTTCAACAGCTCCGCTTTTCTGCATCATATGGACGGCAGACCCCGTGAAAAGCACCATAGCAAACAGCACGGAAGCTCTCTGGAAGCCGGTGACCACCGCATTCAGCACGGCGAAAGGTCCTTGCGGCGACTGGGCTACCGCATGGTAGGTCCCGGCCACCACCCGGGTCATCTTCCCCACTTTCACTGTATCGTATTCTCCCGCCGGCAGCACCACCGTCAAGATGGCTGCCACACAGATCAGGAAGAACAGCAGGGCTATGGTCTCCGGGAATACAAATTGTTTTTCTTTTTTCTCCATCATCATCTCTCCTCAGGCTTTCGCCAGATAATCCCGGGTGAACTGGGTCAGGACCTTTACCCCGGTGGGCAGGGCTTTTTCATCGAAGATATTCTTAGGATTGTGGAGTCCCAGCCGGCTGTTGGGTTCTTCCGGATTTCCGGTCCCCAAACGGAACTGGCAGCCAGGGCACAGTTTCGGGAACATCCAAGAAAAATCGTCGGATCCAGTAGAAGGATAGGGAATCTGGCGGATGTTCTCTTTTCCAATGGTCTCCGCAGCCGCCTGGGCAATCCCATCGATCACAGCAGGATCGTTGACGAGGGGAGGCATCCCATCTGCCCATTTCACTTCTCCCTTGCCCCGGAAGGCCGCAGCACCGTGTTCCACGATCCGGTTGATTTCTTCATGCATCAGTTTCCGGCTGCCTGGTTCCAGGCTGCGCAGGGTCCCGACGATTTCCACCTTTTCTGGGACCACATTCCCGGCTTTGCCCCCATGGATGGAGCCAAAAGTCAGCACCGCCGGATAGACCGGACGGTTCACCCGGGAAACCACTGTCTGGAGTTCTGCCAGGAGATAGCCGGAAATCATGATGGGATCCACGAAGTTTTCTGGATGGGCGCCATGGCCGGCTTTCCCATGGACGGTGATATACAGGAAATCAGAGGAAGCATTGGCCGGACCTTTGATGAGTCCGATGGTCCCGGCATCCCATTCCGGAGAACAGTGGAGACCGGTAAGGACATCCGGCGGATACTTTTCATAGAATTTCGTGGCTAGGGTGTCTAACGCCCCGTACAGAGCTTCTTCAGCAGGCTGGAATATGAACAGCACATTGCCGTGGAGCTCTTCCCTGACCTCCGAAAGGCATTTGGCGGTGTACAGCAAAACAGTCTGATGGATATCATGGCCGCAGGCATGCATCACCCCGTCGCACTGGGATGCAAAAGGCAACCCCGTCTGCTCCACAATGGGAAGGGCATCGATGTCTTCCCGCAGGCCAACGGTCTTGCCGGGTTTCCCACCCCGCAATAAAGCGATACAGCCCGTCTTCATCCCCACATCCAAGATTTCGATGCCGCAGTCCTTCAAAAAGGCCTCGATCCGTTTCGTCGTCTCGAATTCCTGATTGCTCAGTTCCGGATGGGCATGGATTTCCCGCCGCAGGGCAACCATATCTCCTACATACTTTTCTACCAATGAATTTGTATCCATCTGCTCCCCCTCCAAGCATCATTTTTTTGGATTATATATTACAAATAAATTCATTATGTTTAAAAGTATAGTGATTTTTGATAAACCTGTCAATGGAATATCCTGATTCCAGCGATTATTTTACACCCACTTCAGACTGTATCCCGCCTTAAAGGATTTCTGTACGCAAAGCGATCGTCATAACACACAAAAAAACACACTGTTTCCACAGTGTGTCCTTCTTTTGAATGGTGCGGGCAAGAGGAATTGAACCTCCACGGGGTTGCCCCCACTAGCTCCTGAAGCTAGCGCGTCTGCCAGTTCCGCCATGCCCGCATATAGAATTTGTCTGCCGAAGACCCCCGCCCTTTTCGCCCCGTCTGCCATAGAGTTGGTGCGGTTGGCGGGACTTGAACCCGCATGAGGTTACCCTCACCAGCCCCTCAAGCTGACGCGTCTGCCTTTCCGCCACAACCGCAGAGTTGTGTGTGATTGCTGAGGTGAAAAAGTTTGGTGCGGGCAAGAGGAATTGAACCTCCACGGGGTTACCCCCACTAGCTCCTGAAGCTAGCGCGTCTGCCAGTTCCGCCATGCCCGCTTGTTTCTTCAATCGGCAACAAATAAATAATATCACATTCAAGAAAACTCGTCAAGGGTTTTTTAATGTTTTTTTGTATAAGGTCTGATAATTGTTCCGGTCGTCCAACACCTTCTGGACATAGATCCGGGTATCACTGAAGGGGATCTGGGAAATGGCATGGAAATCATAGTCCCAGCCGTTGTCCTTCATCCATTCCTTCACCGTACCCCGTCCCGCATTGTACGCCGCCAGCATCAGGACTTCATTGCCATGGAATTCATGTTCCAGCTCTGACAGGTACCAGCAGCCGAACTTGATATTCAGTTCCGGTTTCAGCAGCATAGAATCCCGGAAATTGGGGAAATCCGTACATTTGGCGATCCAGGCGCCAGTTTCCGGAGTGATCTGCATCAGCCCCAGGGCCCCTGCCTTGGATTTGGCCTCCGGTTTGAAGTTGCTTTCATTTTTAATCACTGCCACAGCTAGGAAAGGATCCACTCGGTACTGGGCGCTGTACAAATGGATTTCCCTGGCATAGGGCCAATTGTAAACGAACTTCCGCTGTGCCGTATCTGTTTTCCAGCCGAAATACCCGGCAATGATCAGCAGCAGGAAAATCAACAGCACCGGCAGGCATCCCGGCCGTTTTGTCTTTCTTTTGCGTTCCAAAACCATCCCTCACAATATATCTCAGCCTTTCGGCCGGCAGAAGCAGATAGGCTCCTGCCGGAAAAGGATTCCTTTTTATGTTATATCATATCAAATCTGCCGGATGTCTTTCAACCTTTCTTTGCTGCCGCCCGTCCGGCTACGGCTGGACCGCCGCCAAGGCCTGTTCCACTTGAGCATAGAGTTCTTCCAATGTGCCGCTATTGTCCAAGATCACCTGGGCCCGCTTCTTCTTTTCTTCCAAAGAAAGCTGTTTCCGGATCCGGTCCTCCACTTCTTCCCGAGTCATGCCGGAGCGGAGCATGGCCCTCCGGATCTGCTCCTTTTCCGGGAGATAGACCAGCCACACCGTATCCGTGACCTTTTCCCACCCGCATTCCAGCAGCAGCGGCGCATCCAGCACGACCACTGGATCTTTCCTGTGTCCTTCCAAAAAGGTGTCCCGTTTCTTTGCAATGGCCTCATGGACGACGGCATTGAGCTGCCCCAGGACTGCCGGGTCATGGAAGGCCCGGTCCGCCATTTTCCTCCGATCCAATTCTCCTTCCGGCGTCAGGATCTCCGGACCGAAACAGCGTACCAATGCTGCCAGGCAGGGAGAACCAGCCTTTTCCACTTCCCAGGCTGTCCCGTCCGCATCGAATACGGGGATCCCTTTCTGTTTCAAATAGGCACTGACGGTACTTTTCCCCGAGGCAATGCCCCCTGTCAATCCGATGACTGTCATGGTTCCTCCCTATTTCTGGCAATGAGGACAGTAGACGCTGCCCCGCCCGGCCACTTTGATCTGCTTCAGCAGGGTCCCACACCGCAGGCAGGGCAGGCCCTTTCGATGGTACACCTGGAGATATCGGCTGTTATCCCCCATCTGCCCGTCTGCATCCTGGTAATTCCGGAAAGTGGTCCCGTGGTGCTCCAGCCCCTGGCGGATCACTCCCTTTATTGCCAGCACCAAGCCTTCCCAGGCTTTCCGGCTGATCCGGTTCACCCTCCGGGTAGGACGGATCCCGGCAGCAAACAAGGCTTCGTCCACATAGATATTCCCTAAACCGGCGATGACTGTCTGATCCAGCAGGAAAGCTTTCACCACAGCGGTCTTCCCTTTGGCTTTTGCCCGGAGATAGTCCGGCGTCAGTTCCGGATCAAGCGGTTCCGGCCCCAGGCTCTCATAGCCTTTGTCCCTCCAGCCGTCCTCACCGACCAGTGCTGCCACTCCGAAGGTCCGGATATCCGTGAAATAAAGATTTTCTTCTCCGGAGAGGAAAAAGGCCATCCGAGTGAAGAGAGGCTCCGGTTCTGTTTTGGGGAGAGCCAGCAAGGCCCCGGTCATCCGGAGATGGATGAGGATCCAGCATCCATTTTCCAAATCCAGACGCAGATACTTCCCCCGCCGCTGGACCCCGGTGAACCGGGCGCCTTGGAGCTTCCGGACAAAAATATCTGGTTGCGGATGGAGGATCATTTTAGGCAGATCCACCCGGACTTTTTCCATGGTCTTTCCCACAATATGAGGGACCAGGCTGATCCGCACCTGTTCCACTTCCGGCAATTCCGGCATATGCCCTCCTTACTTGGCCTGGGCCCAATTCTTCCCTACGGCTACATCAGCCACCAGAGGGACCGCCAGTTCCACCGCATGCTCCATGGTATCCTTTACAATCTGGGCTACCTGGTCTTTTTCTTTTTCTGTGACTTCCAGCACCAGTTCGTCATGGACCTGGAGCAGGACCCGGCTCTTGACGCCGGCCGCTTTCAGCTTCTCTCCCACTTTCAGCATGGCAATCTTGATGATATCCGCCGCCGTCCCCTGGATGGGGGTATTGATGGCCGTCCGTTCCGCAAAGCTCCGGCGGTTGAAATTCTTGGCCTTGATATCCGGCAGGTACCGCCGCCGGCCGAATAAAGTCTCTACATACCCCAGATCCCGGGCTTTCTGTTTTTCCCGTTCCATATAATCCTTCACGCCGGTATAGCGGGCAAAATAGCTTTCGATATATTGAGCCGCTTCGCCCCGAGGGACTCCCAGCTGCCGGGCCAGGCCGAAATCGCTGATACCGTAGATGATCCCGAAATTCACGGTCTTGGCCTTGCTCCGCATATAGGACGTCACCTGGTCCAGGGGTACGCCGAAAATTTCTGAAGCCGTCCGGGCGTGGACGTCCTGACCATGGCGGAAAGAATCCAGGAGCAGTCCATCCTGGGCGATGCTGGCCATGACCCGCAGTTCCACTTGGGAATAGTCGCAGCTCATGAGCAGATCATACCCTTCCCCTGGCACGAACATTTCCCGCATCCGTTTCCCCACCTCCGTCCGGGTGGGAATATTCTGGAGATTGGGTTCCGTGCTGGACAACCGTCCGGTGATCGTGGCCATCTGGTTGAAATGGGTATGGATCCGTCCGGTATGGGGATTGATCAGGGGATGGAGGCCCAGTAGATAGGTGGACAGCAGTTTGGAGAGCTGCCGGTAGGCAATCAAGGTCTCGATGATGGGATGTTCCCCCTGGAGAGCTTCCAGCACGGACACATCGGTAGAGTAGCCGGTCTTGGTCTTTTTGATGATGGGCAGCCCCAATTTTTCAAACAGCAGCACCCCCAGCTGTTTGGGAGAATTCAAGTTGAATTCCTCTCCCGCTTGTTCCCAGGCCTGCTGTTCCAGGGACTGGACTTTTTTTGTCATTTCTTCCGTGACTTCATCCAGCATGGCCTGATCGATGGCGATCCCGGCAAATTCCATTTCTGCCAGGTTTGCCGTCAGCGGCAGCTCGATATCCTCATACAGCCGGATCAGATTCCGTTCCTGGAGTTTTTCCCGGAGCACAGGCACCAGTGCAGCTGTATCCTGGGCTTTTTCCCCGCTGGTCCCAGAAAGGAACTCTTCTCCCAGCCCCTGGATCCCATAGCCGCTGGCCCCAGGTTCGAATAAATAGGCAGCCAGCGAGGGGTCATCGGTGATGCCACGGAGCTCTCGTCCCTGTCCCAGTATATATTTATACAACTCCTTGGGATCAGCTGCCGCTTTGGGCAGATTTCCATTCTGGAGCCAGGAAAGGACGGCTTCCTTTCCAGCTTTTTCCGGATGGAGGACATAATGGCGATCTTTGAATATCAAATCCAGGGAAACCAACTCCAGCTGAGGAAGTGTGCCGGCCGTTTCATAAGCAAGAGCCACCTGGGCTCCCTGGGCTTTGATTTCTTCCATCAGTTTTTCCGCCTGGATTGGATCGGTGACTTCCACCGTTTCCAGAGCCTGGGTTTCCATCGGTTCTCCGAAAAGGGACAGGGGATCATCGCTGCTGCCGGCATCCTGCCCATCCGCACAGCCCAGTACCGGGACGAACCGGTCCCATAGGTTCCGGAACTGGAGTTCCTGCATCAGTTTCCGGCATTCTCCGGTCATCCCGGTCAAAGGATAGGCACTGGGATCCCTGTCGATGGGAACTTCTAGGCAGATGGTGGCTAGTTCTTTGGAAAGCAGAGCTTGTTCCCGGTTGTTCCGTAATTTTTCCTGGAGAGACTTCCCTTTGACTTCTTCCATATGGTCCAAAGTATTTTCTACCGTCCCATACTGAGTGATCAGCTTCAGAGCCGTTTTGGGCCCGACCCCCGGCACTCCTGGGATGTTGTCGCTGGTATCTCCCATGAGCCCTTTGAGTTCGATGATCTGCCGGGGTTCCAGCCCCTGGTATTCTTCTCCGAAGGCTTTTTCGTCATAGACAGCGATATTGGAAATCCCTTTTTTGGTGAAAAGGACCTGGACATTGTCTTTGATCAATTGGAATTCATCCCGATCCCCAGTGACGATCTTAACCTGTACATTTTTCGGAGCCCCGCTGGAAAGGGTGCCGATGATATCATCCGCCTCATAATTGTCCACTTCCAGGGTGGGAATCCCCATGGTCTGGAGCAGCTGGATGGAAAGAGGGAACTGTTCCTTCAATTCTGGCGGCGTAGCCTTTCGCTGTCCCTTGTACTCTGGGAATTTCTCTGTACGGAAGGTTTTCCGAGATTTATCGAAAGCCACCAGCATATAATCGGGCTGGATTTCCTGCAGCAGTTTTAGGAGCATATTGCAAAGGCCATACACCGCACCGGTATTGACCCCTTTTTGATTGGTCAAGGGAGGCAGCGCAAAGAAAGCCCGATGGATCAGGCTGCTACCGTCGATCAATAGGAATTTTTCGTCCATGATGCACCTTCCTCATTGTTTTATGATCCGTTCTATTATATCATACTTACCCGCATAAAAAGGGGGGTGTTGCAGTTCACGTGCAGCACCCCTTTTGGCTCTTTGGGACTTAATTTCAAATATGGTAGAGGATTGTCCTCTCATCTCCGCGGCCAGCAAGGTGTCTCGATGCCCAGGACTTCCTTTCCGTCAAAAGGTTCTGGACTGCTGCTGACAAAATGACGTTCTGCCTTCAGAACATACTGGAAGCCCTTGTACAAAAGAGGGACGTTGCAGTACACCATGACAATATTGGCCAGATCCGAAAAGGCCCAGAGATTGCTCAAGTCGTAGCCGGCGATGTTCACCAGGATCCCGAAGGTCGCTACCAGGAGGCAGAGACACCGCACGGCCACGATCACCTGAGGATTTTTGCTCAGCCGGGCAGCAGCGATTTCTGAGAAAGAAACCATGCCGATCAGGCAAGTATAGGCAAAAAGACAGAAACAAAGGGTCAGTGCCAAGGTCACCGCCAGGTTGAGCCCCGGTGTATGGGTCAGCTGGGTCACGGCCATCAGATATTTGGGCAGTTTCCCTGCTGCTTTCCAGGCGGTAGGATCCTGGTTCCAGGAATGGGCCATGATGACGATGAACCCGGTCATGGTGCAGATGATATGGGTATCCAGGAAAACCCCGGCTGCAGACAGGAGCCCCTGTTCACAGGGATGTTCATCATCTGCGGAAGCTGCGGACATGGTGATGGTCCCCTGACCGGCTTCGTTGCTCATAAGGCCCCGTTTGACCCCCTGGACCAGCACCGTGCCGAATACACCGCCGAAAAAAGCCTCCGGCCGGAAAGCTCCGGAAAACACAGCCTGGAAGAAATAGGGTACCGAATCTGCATTGGCCACAATGAGAAGGACCGTAGTGGCCACATAGATCACAGCCATCACCGGTACCATAGCATTGGTGGCCCGGGTGACTTTCTTGATGCCCCCGAACGCCAGGATAGCTGTGAAAAGCAGGACTGCAGCCGCTGTCCCATAATAAAAGAAGGACTTTGTAGGGATTTCAGTCCCCGTGATCATGGACCCGATCGCTCCCACGGACGAAACTACATTATACCCCTGGGCAGGCAGGCAGCCCAGGGCATAGAAAATATACAACAGGGAAAGGAAAACCCCTACAGTCCGGCTGCCACCGAATAAAGCCCGTCCATAAAAAGGCAGCCCGCCCACAAAGGCTCCCTGGCGTTTTTCCTTGAAGATCTGGGCCATGGTCCCTTCCACAAAAGCCGTAGCCATACCGAAGAAAGCCGAGACCCACATCCAGAACAGAGCCCCCGGCCCCCCTACAGAAATAGCGCCGGTCACCCCCAGGATGTTGCCGGGCCCCACCCGCATGGCAGAACTGAGCATGAAAGCCGCCAAGGGCGAAATCCCCGTGGCAGCACTGCGCCGACGGACCAGAAGTCGGATGGCCTCCCCCATATGGGTCAGCTGGATGAAATGGAGCCGCAGGCTGAAATAGATGCCGGAACCGACCAGGACGATAATAGCGAACGAAAAGCTCCCCAGGAGGGGCAGATTTTTATACCAGGAAAATTGGGTGGGAATGTCCCAAAAAAAGTCAGACAGGGGACCTACAAACTTCAAGACGGAGTTGATCCATGCAAACAAATTTTCCATAAGCATCTCCCTCATTCGTATTTGATTTCTTTTACTATACCACAGCATAGGAAATTTTCAACAAATTTCGTCAGTTTTGTGAAATATAGAGTGAAGTATGATACAATAAAACATATTTTTTTGAATTCCAATCTATTTCCGTAAGAAAAGGAGTACATCATGGAACCTGTAGACGTAGGGATCCTATCCCTTCTCCCCCCTATCATCGCTATTTCTCTTGCCCTGCTTACAAAAGAAGTCATTTCCTCGCTGATGCTGGGAATCTTGTCCGGAGGCCTGCTCTATGCAGCCGCTTCCGGCGGCGGCCTGGTAGATATGAGTTCAGCTGCATTCGAGATCATGTCCAAGACCGTAGGCACCCCGGATAAATTCAACATCATCTTATTCCTGGCTCTCCTAGGGGCCCTGGTCGCGGTCGTGAACAAAGCCGGCGGTTCTCAAGCCTATGGACAGTGGGCCACCCAGAAGATCACCAGCCGCCGAGCTGCCGAACTGGCTACCAGCATCCTGGGGATCCTGATCTTCATCGACGATTATTTCAATTGCCTCACCGTGGGGACTGTCATGAAACCGGTCACGGATAAATACAGGATTTCCCGGGCAAAGCTGGCCTATATCATCGATACCACGGCTGCACCGGTCTGCATCATCGCTCCGATTTCCAGCTGGGCGGCAGCTGTAGGATCCACGCTCTACGAAACCGGGGCTTTCCCCAATGAAATGGCCGCCTTCTTTGCCACCATCCCCTATAATATGTATGCCATCCTGTCCATCCTGATGGTCGCCATCCTTTCCTGCACCGATCTGGAATTCGGCCCTATGGCCACTGTGGAATACCAGGCAGAGAAAAAAGGAGAACTGGGTGCTATCGACCAGAAAGCGGTGGAACAGCAGAAGCCAGTGACAACCAAAGGAACGGTCTATGATCTCTTGATTCCCATTGCCTCCCTGATCATCTTTACCATCCTGGCCATGCTGTACAACGGAGGATACTGGTCCAAAGGGCTTTCCTTCCAGGCAGCTATCGGCAACTGCAATTCTTCGGCTGCTCTGGTGCTGGGCGGTTTCTGGGCCCTGTTGGTGGCCTTTTTCCAGTTCGTGCCCCGGAAACTCATGACTTTCCGGCAGTTCATGGACAGCATCGGTGCAGGGATCAATACCATGGTCCCTGCCTACATCATCCTGACCCTGGCTTGGACTATCGGGACCCTGTGCCAGAATTACCTGGGCACCGGGAAATACATCGGCATACTGGTGGAAACCAGCAACATTCCCATGGAATTGCTGCCGGCCATCGTTTTTCTGGTAGCTGCCGGCCTCTCTTTCTCCATCGGGACTGCCTGGGGGACCTTCGGGCTGTTCATTCCCATTGTGGTATTCATCTGCCAATCCGCCACTCCTGCCATCATGACGGTCACCCTTTCTGCCACCTTGGCCGGATCTGTTTTTGGAGACCATTGTTCTCCTATCTCTGATACTACCATCCTCTCCTCTTCCGGAGCTGGCTGCAATCACCTGCAGCATGTAGGGACCCAGATTCCCTATGCCTGTCTGGTGGCAGCCTGCTGTTTTGCCGCTTACCTGGCTGCCGGTCTTTCTGGTGGCAGTGTCCTCTTGACGCTGATCACCGGGATCGGATTCCTTTTCCTGGCTCTTTTGCTGCTGCACAAAAGAGCCAGGAGGAGACTGGGAAAAAGGGGGGTGTGAAAAAATTCACACCCCCGGTCACGGGCCACGAGCCTTGACGTTTAAGCCGTTTGTTCTTTGTCTATAGGATGATAAGGCAAAATCCACTGGAATTTGCAAAATGGGATTTTCGGTTTGCACCAACAAGCCCGTGACTCACGACTCGCAACCAAAGGGGCTGTGAAAAAATGATTCTTCATTTTTCACAGCCCCTTTTTTATGACACCCTTTGGAGTTATAGTCAATATGTAATCTTATTTTACGATGGTCACCGGACAGTTGGCGCTCTGGGATACTTTTGTGCTGACACTGCCCAGGAAGAACCCTGCCAGGACACCCATACCACGGTTTCCCATAACGATCAAATCCACCTCATCCCGTTCTGCCTCGGCACAGATCCGTTCCGCCGGATCGATATCGACGACCTTCTTGAAGGAAATACGGTCATAGGCCATCTTTTTAGCCTCTTTTTCCGCTTCTTCCAAAGGCGTAGGGGCCGCCGCCTCTACCGGGATCGGATTGCCGTTCTTGTCTTTCCGGGGAGCTTTGATCCGGCTCAGGTCATAGGGGACATCGATATTGATGACAATGATATCCGACCCGAATTTGCCGCCGATCTCCATAGCAAATTCCAGAGCTCGGAGAGCAATCTTAGAACCATCTACAGGAACCAGGATTTTATTGATCATAAAGACTCCTCCTTTTGCCGGCACGAAAAGCCGTTATTTTACAATCAGGACTGGGACATCGGCATATTGAGAGACTTTGGAGCTGACACTGCCCAGGAAGAATTCAGCGATCCCGCTGAGTCCCCGGCTGCCGATGACAATGGCCGTGCATTTCTTTTCCTTGCAGACTGCCAGTACTCTTTCGGAAGGATGGCCCACTTCTAGGTCATAAGAAGCCGTCCCTTTGAAGTCCTTCAATTTTTCTTTCGCTGTATCCAGCACACTGTTGCCGATTTTCGTCAGTTCTTCATTGCCCTGACTGATGGTAGCCTGATCCAAAGGGACCACCAGCATCGCTGAATTGTTGTAGGGCTGGATTACATTGACCACCAGCAGTTCTCCCTGAAAGGCTTCTGCCAGTTCCTTAGCTTCGGCCAAGGCTCTCCAGGACGTTTCTGAGCCGTCTACCGGCACCAGGATCTTTTCAAACATACAACCACCTCCAAAGTAATTCCTTCATGACTTGATATAAGGTACCATTCAACAAAAGATCATACATTCCTGCTGTTTTTCAAGATTTCCGATCCATCCGCGCTATGCGTTCCTATTTCACTACGACGACTGGCACCTTTGCGTATTGAGAAACCTTGCTGCTGACACTCCCCAGCAGGAACTCTTCCACTCCGCTGAGCCCCCGGCTGCCGATGACGATGGTATCACAGCCTCTCGCCGTACACACTTCCAGGATCCGTTCCGCCGGGTTCCCGATTTCTTCCAGATAATCCACTTCTCCCTGGTATCCCTGCAGTTTTTCTTTGGCCGTATCCAAAGTGGCATATCCTGCTTTTTTCATCACCGCATTGTTCTGGTCGATGAGGGTCTGGTCTAGGGACATCTGGAGCAGATTCCCTACCCCATAGGGGACCATCACCGTAATGACAGTCAATGTCCCGCCGTATTTCTGCGCCAAGGATTCTGCCGTCTCCAGTGCCTTCCAGGACGTATTCGAACCATCGACCGGTACTAAAATCTTTTGGAACATAAGATTTCCCCCTTTATTTCACCACGAATACAGGAACCGATGCGTACTGGGAAACTTTCGAGCTGACGCTCCCCAGCAGGAATTCCGTGATCCCGCTGAGTCCCCGGCTGCCGATGACGATGGAATCACAGTCCGTTTCCCGGCTTTTTTCCAAGATCTGTTCTGCCGGATTGCCCTCCGCTTCTTCAAAAGAGGCCTTCCCCTGAAAACCACATTCCTGCAGTTTTTCTTTGGCCATATCCAATACGGCCAGGCTGGCCTTTTTCATCTCCCGGTTGCTGCGGTCCATCAGGTTTTCATCCAACGTGATTTGGAACAGGCTGAGGCTGTTATAGGGTTCCATCACGGTAAATACCCGAAGCTCTCCCTGGAACCGCTCAGCCAGCACAGCTGCCGTTTGCAATGCTTTCCACGCCGAATTCGACCCATCTACCGGTACTAGGATTTTCTGGAACATATCCTCATCCCCTTCCTTGCTCTTTAGGGATATTATTCGCTATATTCCAGAAAATCCCTTTATTTTTTGCTTTTTTTCTGATTCTTTTTCTGGTACCGGCGCATTTTCCGGTCCAGTGTATAACCATTCCGTTTTCGAGCCAGTTCCAAAGGTTCCGGGTCTTCTTCATACTTTTTCCGAGCGTACAGGAACAATCCCAAGACGGCCAGGATGGGAAGGGCCCCGAACACCCAGCGCAGATTCTGGTCCTGGATCACCACCAGGAAATCCCATCCCACCACCAAAAGAGGTGTCAGGATATACCGGGCCAGTTTGGACCCATTAAAGAACCGCAGAGCCAGACCATAGCCGAGCACAGCCATACAAAAAGACACCAAAGTCAGCAGCAGTACAAAAAGAAAGAATTCCATTTCACCATAACCTTTCTAGTCAATCCTAAGTCGGCAAAGCAGGCTTCCTTTGCCATCTCATTTTTTTACCATCCCATTGAACCACTGGATGAAAAGCGTCTGTTCGTCACTGGGGGGCATATCGGCGATCACCACATGCTGGGGCATTAGGACGACTTTGCTGTCCATCATCCCTTTGGCAGGGATGATTTCCCCACATTCCTCCAAAGCGAAGCTCCCCGCGTTGGAAACCAGCCGGTCTGCCGTCAACAGGAAGCCCTCTTTGGCACTGCCGAACAAAGTAGTGTCACAGAGCACCAGTACATCTTCCGGGCGGATGCCGACCTGGGTCCCATAACTTGTCATGGCATTTCTCAACTTCTTTTCCGGGATATCAGGAAGGCAGCGGAAATAGAAAGGAGCGGAAATCTTTTCTTGGAATTCCCGGCAGAAAGCCAAGATGGCTTCCCGGCGGTCCTTCCCTGCCGATTTTTGTTCCTGGATTTCCCCTGCTCTGCCTTCCGGACCTGCCTGCGGCTCCAAAGGGCTCCCACATTGGCCGCAGAACCGGGTCCCGGGTTTCAAAGGAGCCCCGCAGCAAGGACACACTCCAGCGCTTTCAGCTCCTGGATCCTGCTGGTCTCCAGGCTGTTCAGCCGGTTGGACCCCAGGCTGAGCCGGCGCCTCTCTCGCTTCCTGTTTTTCCGGACGGGGCAGCAGGACGATTTCATTAAGCAGATTACAGAAATCCTCATCTTCCAGTTCCTGTGTCTTGAACTGGGCCAGTACTGTACCAGAAGCTACTTCCACCATTTTTTGATTGCTGCATTCCACCGGTCCCAGTCGATCCAGTGAAATCCGGAATCCCCGGGAGCTGACCATCTGTCCATCCTGGGTAATCAGGAACCCTTGTTCTCCCTTCCCCCACAGGAGAGAATGGGTAGCGTCGCAGAGGAGCACTACCTGTTCCCGCTGGACACCGCCGCTGCTCCCATAGGCCTGCATGGCATTGTCCAAGGGTCCGGAAAGCCGATTTCCCACATAATAGTACCCATCATCATCCATGAGCTCTGTCAGACAGGCTACCCGATCTGTCAAAGGCACCTGGGCCTTCCGCCGGTTCCATTCTTTCTCGATGGCTTCCTGCTCTTCACCCTTCTCATGGGCTTTTGCATCCGCCTTCTGATACCAGCTCCGGGCTTGCCCGAAGTCGTAGGTCTCTTTCTGAGGATCCATACAGATCCAGGCAGCCTGGAGACACGCTTCCATGCTTCCCTGATCCGCGGCTTCCTCATAGAAGGCCAGGGCTTCCCGATCCCGGCCCTGCTCCTCCTTTTCTTTTCCCAGTGTCAGAGCCAGATCCCTGACTTTTTCCATGGCTCCGTCCTGTTCTTGAGCCTGAGCCTTCCGGTAATATGTCAGAGCCTGTTCCCTGTCCAGAGCAGCTTGTTCCCCAGATTCACTCCCGGCTTTCTCTTCCGCCTGCTGCCCCAAGGAAAAAGCCAGTTTCCCCAGCTGTTTCTTGGCATCTTCACAGCCGTATTCCACGGCCTTCTCATACCATTCCACGGCTTCTCCGGCATCTTTTTCCATGCCCTCTCCCTGACTAGCCATCCAGCCCAGACGGAGACAGGCCGTCCCCTCTTTTTCTTCTGCAAGCTTCCGGTACCAAGCTATGGCTTCGGTATATTTCTCGCTGATTTCCAGATACCTGACCGCTTCCGCCGCCATTTTCAGGAAGACCCGACCCTGTTCCGGATCGGTTTCCTTCATCATCTGGTACACCTGCCAGGCGGCTTCCTTCTCTTCCAATACGGCTGCTTCTACAAAAGCCCATTCTGCCGCTTCTTCCTGCTCCTGTTCCTGATAGAGCAGGCCAGCCTGATAGGCAGCTTCGCCGCTTCCCAATTCCCTGGCGGCATCGAAGGCAGCCAAGGCTTCCTCTTTTTTCCCGGCTCCCAAGGCTTTCTTGGCTTCCTGCATTTTTTCCGCCTGCTCCTTTTCCGCCCATTCCCCGGCTTCCCCGGCAAAATCCACCAGATGGAAGTGGACGCCCTGGCCGGCCCAATCGGTCTTTCCCAGCTGTTCCAGTTCCAGGACGGCACAGCTTTTTTCCATGCCCCAGAAATCCACCTGTTCCGTCCAGGAGGGGATCCAGTAATTTTCCGGGACTCCTATCAAAGCAATATCCGTCCTTCCGTCATCCTTTTTCTCAAATTGTTCAGGTTCTTCACGGAGGAGGATCAACATTGCCTCAAGCATAGCCGGACCTGAAACCGGATACATCACCCGATGGAGATTCTTTGGCATCCAATCCGGAAATTTGAAGTTCTTCACAATTTCCCGCTCATCTATATATTCGTCCCTGATCCGGCGGGCCAAGGACAGTTCATATCCCTCTGCGGTCGCCATCTGGAATACATCTTTGGCTGCTTCCGGATCCAAAAGGAGCATCTGTTCATAGACGGGCAGTGAATCCCCGGTGATTTCCAGGCAACGGCAGAAACCCTCCATCATCTCTTCCTGGGTGATCTTCCCCCCTGCGAACCGTTCCAACAGATTTTTCCGCCGGCTGTCGGCCTTGTGGGTCTCAAATTGGGTGGCCGGGATACTGCCCTGGTCTACCAGCATCCTGTGGATCAGGGCGAACAAGTCATACCGGCAGATCCCGCTGATGAAGTCCCATGCCATCTCCGGATAATCCCGCTGGCTGATCCGGTTCTCGATGAACCGCTGGAACCGAGCAGAATAAGAATTGCCCGTGATGCTCCTGCCCAGAGAACTGAGGGCATCCTGAGCGGTGTTGAGCATCTGGGCTTTGATGGCTCCCTTCACCGCCCCGGTGATGCCAAAGCCCCCGCCCTGCCAGTTGGCCTTATTGGCCTGGGCTTCCACTGCCAGCTCATGCTGGTATGCCTCGATGGCTTCCTGATCCTCCTGCATGGCCTGGACCAGATCCGTTTTTTTCATCTTGTCTGCCAATTTGTTGCGAAGATCCTCTTTGGTGACATAATCGATGCCATATTCCAGGAGCAGATCCACTGCTTTTTCTAAAAAAGGATCACAGGATACCGTACAGTATTTCAGCAACCGAGAGGAAAATTCCACTGGATTGTCCACCGCATGTTCCTTCAGGTGGTCCTCCAATTCATCCTGGGCCCGGTCCGCCGCCCGCAGCCCTTCCCGGTTAAAAGGCGCCCACAGCTGGTTGTACAGTGCCGTAGCCCGGGGAAGTTCCACCTGGTATTTCCCCAGCACCGTAAAATGGCTGCCAGGTACTTCCGGAAGGGTTTCCTGCTGGGCTGCCTCCGGCAGGGGATTTTCCGCAGCTGCAGGAGTTTCCTCCGGAGCCGCCGCGTCTACTGGAGCAGCGCTTTGCGGAAGGTCAGTGACCGATGGCTCCGGACTTTCCGGGACGGCCGTTCCCTCCTGTCCCAAGCCTTCTGGGATCTTCGCCCCGCAGTTGTAACAGAATCTGGCATTATCTGGCAGTTTGGTGCCGCAGTTCATACAAAACATCATATCATCCTTTCTCTCCGTGAACCGGGAGCCTACAGCTGGATATGGTGGGCAGCAGCATTTTCATGGAGAGCCTGCATTTCTGTCAGGACCAGATTGGCCAGGTCCACATGGCGCTGTTCCTGGAGATAATCGTGATAATGGGAAGGCCGTCCGCCCCGTCCTGTATTCAGCATCCCTGGTACCACTTTGCCGTCCCCGTCAAAAGAATACTGGGCATAGATGGGGATCACATGGCTGGTCCCATCCCAGTATCCTGCTTTTTCATCATCTCCGGGTTTCTCGTCAAGGACCCGCATCTGGAAGATCACTGGGGGAAGATTCCCCGTACGATGGTTGATGAAATGATACAATTGGGTCGTAGCATCCACGAAAGCCTTTTGGTGATTTTGTCCATCGATGACCAGCAGGCGGCGTCCTTTACCCCCGATCACGCTCAGGCTGCCGTTGGGATCATGACCATAAGAAGTAGCCATCACCTTTCCTGGGAGGCCTTCCCGATCCAGGATTTCCTGTACGGCAGCAATGGAGTCCTTGGCATCCTGCTTATCAGCTGGTTTTTCCTTTGTTTCCTGTTTGGCTTCCTGGGCTGCTATGGCTGCAGCCTGGGAAGCTTCCTGGGCCTTCTGTCGCTGGAAATAAAAAGCTCCCCCGCCTAAAAGAATAAGGGCGATGAGTCCTCCTGCCAAGATCTTGTTCCTGGCGCCGGACGGGGATTTCCCTGCAGCCGGTGCAGAGGGCGATGTCCCCGCTATTGTTTTGTTCTTTATTTCCTGGACCTCTTTCCCGCAAAAAGGACAGAACCGATTCCCTGGCTCCAATTCCTTCCCGCAATGAGGACAAAATCTGATCATCCTTTCCAACCTCCCATCTTTTTCTATCCTGTTTATTATAGCAAAAGAAAGGGGGTACTGCACGTGCAGCCCCCCTTCGTCATAGGTCATACGTATGGTTTTTTATCCCAAGATCAGTGCCCCGATAGGATAGCCTACGAAAGCCATGACCAGGACGGCCAGCAGAGCAAAGACACCGCCCCAGACGAACATGTCCTTGGCCGTGGTCCAGCCCGACCCGATGGCCACCGTGTTTATGGTGGACTGGCCCGCCGGTGTCATGTTGCAGATCCCGGCCCCGAAACCAATGAGGCAGACCACCGCGCCCACGGAAACCGTCCCAGCCGGCAGGGCCTGGCATACGGACAGGGCCACAGCACTGACCACCGTGGTAGTCACGATATTGGAAGAGAAATTGGTCTCCAGCACACACCAGGCGAAGAAGAACAGGATCAGCCCCAGTACCGGCAGCCCACTGGCAATGGGTGCCAGCATGCCGCTGAGCCAGGCCTTGATGCCCATCTCATTATGAGTCAGCGCCGACCCCAACATGGTAGCCGCTCCCGTCATGACGATGGACGCCCATAATACCCCCTTGGTCATGACTTCTTTGAAGTTCATGATGGGTTCTCCCTTATGTCGGGCAATGAACAGGATGATGCAGCCCAACAGAGGAGGCATAGCGGTGGTCCAGCGGCTGACCATCTTGTACAATCCCGGGTCGAAGCTTTTCACCAGGCTGGGCCCCACCCACAGCAGCACAGTCAGTGCCATGGTCCCCAGGATAATTTTTTCTCGGGTATCGGCCTGGGGGACCATCCCCCGCAGGCTCATGGCTTTCTGGGGTTCGATGGTCCCAATATCAGCCGGCCTAAAAAGGAACCGGAACACCAGGAGCAGCAGCACCACCAGCAGGATCCCAGCAGGGATTCCCATAGCCATGTACTGGAACTGGTTCACATCCCGTCCGGTCGCTGCTGTATAATAGCCGATGGCCATGGTGGGCCACACATGGCCGATGGCTGTCATCCCAGAAGAAAGGCTGATGCAGAAGGCCGTCCCCAGCATGATCATATTGGCAGAAGGGCTCCCTTTCTTCATCTCCAGGACTTGGAAGATATCTTCCAGGAAAGGCATGAAGGCCACGAACAGCACCGAAGGAGAGATGAACAGGCCCATGAAAGTCACCGCAAAAAACAAGAAACTGACAAAAGACCAGGGCCCCCGGCGGGCAATGGCATTGGTGATGAAAGTCACCGTACAGCGCCGGACAAAATGGGTCTTGGACAGGGGATACACCAACATGAAGGTGAAAAGCAGGAAGGCTACCGTGGTGTTGCCGAATGTCCCCTTCAGGATATTCCCAAAACCGAAATGGGGCAGGAAGCCCAGCAGGAAAATCGTGATCAGGCTGGGCCAGTCAATGGAAATGGTGATCCACATCATCAGGGAAGTCAGGAAGATTCCCAGCACAGCCAGGCCCTCCTGGGTCAAGGGAGCCGGAGCCGGAAGTAGCCTTACAGCGAACCCCGCTCCCAAAGAAAGGATCAGACAAAACAGATCTTTTTGAGATTTTGTCATGAGTTCCCCTTATTCATTCCGCAGGATCTGGAAATCCTGGCTTTCCTTGGACAGCTGGAACATGAGTTTCTGCATAGTGGTTTCGCTGAGATCTCCCAGGATCGTCAAATCGAAGGTCACGGTCTTCTCTGGTTTATTGAAATGGAGCAGTTCCATATACTGCATGTTGTAGCCGTAGTCTCCCACCATGTTCAAGATGCTGCTCATGGCATTGGGGCGGTCAGGCCGGGTCAGCCGGACCACCACTCGAGTCCCTCCTGGATGGATCTCAATCCCTTTGGCCAGTTCAGCAAAAAGCTGGGGATTCCAGTCAAAGAGCATGCCATACTGGTACATCCGGCTGGTTTCCATGATTTTCCGGACCACCGCCAAGTATTCGGGCAGCCGGTCTCCAGGGACTCCCTGGGACAGTTTCTGCAAAATCACCTGTTCTCGGTCCGGGCGATAGATATTGGTCTCCCCCGCAGCCTGTTTCGTCTCGGCTACAAGCCGGGAACAGTCCAGCCGTTCCATCAGCAGTTCCCGGATCTGAGGATCGATGGCATCGATTTTTTGGCGCACTTCTTCCAATTTCATGATTTTCCTTCCTTTCTACTTTGCTTCTTGTGTTTGGATTTTCCATCTATTATAGCAAGGGGCTGTTGCGCATGCAACAGCCCCTTTTTGAGGTCTCGGGTCTCGAGTCGTGAGTCTCGAGCTGTTGGATAGAACCTGTCCCCATGGCCAGGTTCTTTTGAAGGTGTAGAACCAGTATCGTGCTGGATATAGAAACGAATATCTTATCGTTAGCAGATTAGGGTTTGTACATTCAAAAAATTTGCTTGCAAATTTCTCATTCGGCTCGAGACCCGAGACCGAGCCGCTATGCGGCTTATGAGACCGGGGGTGTTGCACGTAACGTGCAACACCCCCCTTTTTCACACCACCGTACAGGGCTGAGCTCCCAACAGCTCTTCTTCCTCTTCTTCCACTTGCCAAGCTGGCACCCGTTCCAGCCATTTCAGGTCATAGGGTTCGAATTTGCAGTGGGCATAGGCATCCACATCCATCACCGTGCCATCCCAGTCGGAGTCGATCCGGCCATTCTGCTTGATCAGGATATCGTAAAGGATAGCATACGTTTCCCCATCTCCAGGATCCTTCTCCACAATGGTGCTGTAAGGCAGGGTCTTGTGATATACCAGTTCCAGGTCCTTGTACTTGAAATGGAACCCGCAGCGCATCCGGCAGCCATCCAGCCCCGTATAACAGGCCACTTTCTTCAGATCCCGGAGGATCTGGTCATGGGGTTCATCGTACAGATTTTCCGGTGTGGTTTCCGTATAGTCGAACCGGAACTGGATAGAAGGCGCATGGACCTGCCGGAACCGTTCCATGAAGGGAATCATCTGTTCCCTGGGGTATTTCTTATACAGCACACAGTTGATCCGGAACCGGACCGGCAGCTTAGCCAAAAGGCCATCATTGGATTCTTCCACGTAATGCTGCATATGACGGGAAATATTCAGGCAGGTGATCTTTCTACGGTTCTTCTGCAAAAAGGCCAGCACTTCTTCTTCCGTCTGATTCCGGCTCACCGGCAGTGTGGTGTTAATGTAGATCTTATGGGTCTTTGATACCTTGTCCAGCATGATCTGCAGACTTTGCAGATTGGCCAGCGGTTCCCCTCCGGTGAAGACAAAATCACAGTAGGGAGTCAGGGTATCCATTTTTT
The DNA here is from genome assembly GCF_052216985.1 of Acidaminococcus nyctereutis. Taxonomy (NCBI): domain Bacteria; kingdom Bacillati; phylum Bacillota; class Negativicutes; order Acidaminococcales; family Acidaminococcaceae; genus Acidaminococcus; species Acidaminococcus nyctereutis. The sequence continues at coordinate 69,322 of NZ_JBQOUY010000003.1, read as the reverse complement.
CGATGCTGTGGCAGATGGCTTCTAGGGAGAATCCGGTCATATCTGCGTATTCTTCCTTGTTGACACAAAACGGACAATGGTTCTTACAGTCATAAGGAACAAAGACCGTTACAGTGGCCCCCCCTGTCCGTGTCTTGTATGGATGTACGGCCGCTTCTACAGCGCTTTTTTCTCTTTTGATCATGACAATCCCCTCGAACTTCCACTCCGGCCCCGCCAGGAGCCAGAAGCTAAACTCTCACAATAATTTAGTCTATATTTTACCATAAACTGTGAAAGTGTTCCAATCTTTTCATTGCCTCTTCCGTGTTATAATGATGCCATCTCTATAAAAAGGAGTGTTCTGTCATGATTTCCATCATCCCGGAAGGATTCAATGATTTTTGCTGCAAAGGAGGAGACTGCCGTCATACCTGCTGTCAAGTATGGGAGATCGACATCGATGAAGACACTGCAGACTATTACCAGCATCTGCCCGGAAAACTGGGAAACGACCTGCGCCAGGCTATGGTGAAAGAAGGAGATACCTGGCATTTCCAGCTGGATCCCAGGGGATACTGCTATCTGCTGGATCCGGATGGACTCTGCCGGGTGATCAAGGAACTGGGAGAAGATGCCCTGTGCGACATCTGTACCGTCCATCCCCGTTTCTTCACTTATGTGTATGAATACATCCTGTGTGGCACCGGGCTCTGCTGCGAAAAGACCTGCGAGATCCTAGCCGCCCTGCCAGGCCCTCTCCACTTCACCCAGGAAGAGACCGGCGTCCAGCTGACCTTTCCGGAGCTGCTGGCAGAAATGGGTCTGGAAGCATTGCCGGAAGAGGAACTGCATTTCTCACCGGACCTGACCCTGGAAGAACTGACCCAGATCCTTCAGGATCTTTCTGTCACAGAACCCATCGATGCTGCCTGGACCCAGGATCTCCAGAGACTCCTGGCTGCCCTGCCGGAAGCCCTGGAACAATACTGGAGCTACCGGGCAAAAGCTCCCCTGGCTTTCTTTGACCGGCTCTATCAGTTCATCTTCTACCGACAGCTGGATCAGGAAGCGGCCTATGGCATGGAAACCTTGGCCCGCTACGCCCGCCAAAGCACCTGTTTCATCTTCCTCCAGGCGGCCCGTACTGGAGATGCCCTGGAAGCCGCCCGCCGCTGGTCCGAACAGATCGAGTACGATACGGAGAATGTAGATCTGCTGCTTTCTCAGAAGATCTGACAGCAAAAGGGGCTGTTGCATGCGCAACAGCCTCTTTTTGAGGTCTCGGGTCTCGAGTCGTGAGTCTCGAGCCGCTGGATAGAACCTGTCCCCATGGCCAGGTTCTTTTGAAGGTGTAGAACCAGTATCGTGCTGGATATAGAAACGAATATCTTATCGTTAGCAGATTAGGGTTTGTACATTCAAAAAATTTGCTTGCAAATTTTTCATTCGGCTCGAGACTCGAGACCCGAGACCGAGCCGCTATGCGGCTTATGAGACCGGGGGCAACCCCCCTCACTTCTTATGAAATTCTTCCAGCTCCAGGGACGTGTCCGCGTGGAGCATTTCCTGAGCCAGCTTATCTGGATAGGGATTGGCGTAAACGATCCGCTTGATCCCGGCATTGATCAGGATCTTGGAACACACCACACAGGGCTGGTGGGTGCAGTAGAGGGTAGCCCCCAGGGTGGATACCCCGTTCACCGCCGCCTGGATCACCGCATTCTGTTCCGCATGGATACCCCGGCACAGTTCGTGGTTCTGCCCGCTGGGCACATGGAGTTTCTCCCGGAGACAGCCTACCTGTTCACAATGAGGCAGTCCCTTGGGCGTCCCATTGTACCCAGTGGCCAGGATCTGCCGATCCTTCACCAGGACGGCTCCCACTTTCCTGCGCAGACAAGTGGACCGTTTGGAAACCACCTCGGCGATTTCCATGAAATAACTGTCCCAATCAGGTCTGTCCATGGTTCATTCCACCGTCCCGAATACCCGGTCCCCAGCATCTCCTAGACCAGGTACGATATAGCCGTGCTCGTTGAGATGGTCGTCCAGGGCGGCCGTATAGATGGGTACATCTGGATGTTCTTTGTTGACCAGTTCCACCCCTTCCGGAGCGGCCACCAAACACATGAACCGGAAATGTTTGTAGCCCTCTTCCTTCAGCATCGTCAGAGCCGCAGCCGCACTGCCGCCAGTGGCCAGCATGGGGTCGATGAGGATGACTTCCGCTTCCTTGTCTTTGGGGATCTTGCAGTAGTATTTGATGGGCTGGAGGGTTTCCTCATCCCGGGTCAATCCGATATGGCCCACCCGGGCTTCCGGTACCAGATCCAGGACGGCATCCAGAAAACCTAAGCCGGCCCGCAGGATGGGGACTACCGTGATGCCACTGATGGCCAATTCGTACCCGGTGGTTTCCGCGATCGGTGTCGTCACCGGTACTTCCCGGATGGGGAGATCACGGGTCACTTCGAACAAGAGCAGCTGGGCGATTTCATCCAGCAGCCGCCGAAAATTCCGGGGAGCTGTCTTTTTGTCACGCAAATGGGTCATTTTTTCTTTGATCAGAGGATGGTTCACAACATGGACTTGCATGGGTACAGGCTCCTTTCCCAATTACAGATTCGGATAGAGAGGATGTTTTTCGCACAGGGCAGCCACTCGGGCCGCAGCTTCTTTCTGGGCTTCTTCTTTTCCGGGGTTGCTGAGCACCAAGCCGATGATTTTGGCCACTTCCCGGAAATCCTCTTCCAGGAAGCCCCGGGTGGTAGCTGCCGGAGCCCCCAGCCGGATACCGCTGGTCACAAAGGGGCTGGCCGGATCATTGGGGATGGTATTCTTGTTGCAGGTGATGCCGATGGCATCCAGCATATGTTCCGCATCCTTACCGGTCAGATCCTTGGACCGGGTATCCACCAGCACCAAATGGTTGTCCGTGCCGCCGGAAACCAGACGCAGTCCCTGCTGGGTCAGTTCATCCGCCAGGGCAGCTGCATTCTTGATAATCTGTTTCTGGTATTCCTTGAATTCCGGTTTCAGTGCTTCGCCCAGTGCCACCGCTTTGGCTGCGATGATGTGCATGAGGGGACCGCCCTGGGTGCCAGGGAATACCGCCTTATCGATCTGCTTGGCATATTTTTCCGGACACAGGATCATGCCGCCCCGGGGCCCCCGGAGGGTCTTATGGGTAGTGGTGGTCACCACATCCGCATAGGGGATCGGGCTGGGATGGAGCCCGGCAGCCACCAAGCCGGCAATATGGGCCATGTCGATCATGAGTACTGCTCCTACTTTGTGGGCAATGGCTGCCATCCGTTCAAAGTCGATGATCCGGGGATAGGCGCTGGCTCCCCCGATGATCATCTTGGGCCGGCATTCCTCCGCAATCTTCTCCAGTTTGTCATAATCGATCCGTTCCGTTTCTGGATCCACTCCATAGGGGACGATATGGAAATATTTTCCGGAGATATTCACCGGGGATCCATGGGACAGATGGCCCCCTTCGGACAAGTTCATGCCCATCACCGTATCCCCTGGCTGTACAAAAGCAAAAAACGCTGCCAGGTTGGCATTGGCGCCGCAATGAGGCTGGACATTGGCATGTTCTGCTCCGAACAATTCACAGGCTCTTTCCCGGGCCAGCTCTTCTACTTTATCCACGAATTCACAGCCCCCGTAATACCGGTGGCCGGGATAGCCTTCCGCATACTTATTGGTCAGCACAGTCCCCATGGCTTCCATGACAGCGGGAGACACAAAGTTCTCCGAGGCGATCAGCTCGATTTTATGGCGCTGTCTCCCCAGCTCTTCTCCGATTGCCGCAGCAACCTGGGGATCTGCCTGACGCAGTTCCTGGTTATTCATCTCGTTCTTTCCTCCTCGATGGATTGATTGGGGGCAGCCTGATGCCAGGCCTCCCTCTTTATTTGTAGACAGCCCGTTCTCCGCCGATCAGGGGCGGACGGGTCCGTGCCGCAGTCAGCACCGCATTGCCCAGTGTCTTCCGGGATAGACGCACCGGAACAGCCACCCGCTTCAGATGCATCCCGATCAGGGTCTGGCCGATATCCATCCCCAGGTCCGCCTTGATTTCTTCCACCACCACCGGATTCTTCAATTCATTGTAAGCCGTAGCGGCAAAAGCACCTCCTGCATGTTCGATGGGACGGACTGTGACTTGCTGCCAGCCGAATTTTTCCATGGCTTTCTGTTCCACCACAAGGGCCCGGTTCAAATGCTCGCAGCACTGAGCCGCCAGGATCAGTTTATGCTTCCGGCAGACCTTCTGCAGAGTGGCATACAGGACCTTCGCCATTTCCATGGAGCCCCCGGTACCGATCTTATTACCCAGGACCTCACTGGTACTGCAGCCTACCACGAAGACCTGTCCGGCTTTGGCACCGGCCATACTGATCAGTTCTTCTGCGTCTTCTTCGATTTCTTGTGCGATTTGTTCTCTGTCCATGTTTCCACCTTATTTCTCCAGGTCCATGATTTTCTGGACTCTCTGGGTATGGTAGCTACCCAGGAAGGACGCTCCCAGGTAGGCATCCACGATTTGTTCTGCCAGGCCGGTGCCCAGCACCCGTGCTCCCAGGCAAAGGATATTGGCGTTGTTGTGTTCCCGGGCCTTTTCTGCGCTGTAGCAGTCTCCACAGACGGCAGCCCGGATGCCATGGATCTTATTGGCAGCAATGGACATGCCCAGACCGGTGCCGCAGATCAGGATGCCCTGTTCCGCCTTGCCGGCAGCCACCGCTTCTCCCACTTTTTTGGCATAATCCGGATAGTCCACCCGGTCCGGGGTATAGGCCCCGGCATCTTCCACTTCATGACCTTTGTCTGCCAGATATTTTTTCAAAACTTCCTTCAATTCAAAACCGCCGTGATCACAGCCGATCATGATTTTCATGAGTTTTGCCTCCCTCATCCATAGTCCGATGCGTCTGCCGCATACCTCAATCATTGTAACACAAAGGGGGAAAAGAGAAAAGACGGGGGGTTGTTGCATGCGCAACAGCCCCATTTTTGAGGTCTCGGGTCTCGAGTCGTGAGTCTCGAGCCGTTGGATAGAACCTGTCCCCATGGCCAGGTTCTTTTGAAGGTGTAGAATTAGTATCGTGCTGGATATAGAAACGAATATCTTATCGTTAGCAGATTAGGGTTTGTACATTCAAAAAATTTGCTTGCAAATTTCTCATTCGGCTCGAGACTCGAGACCCGAGACCGAGCCGCTATGCGGCTTATGAGACCAGGGGTGTTGCACGTAACGTGCAACACCCCCCTTCTCTTATTCCACCACCATGGCCTGCAGGAATTCCGGCACCTGTCCGCTCTTTTTCTTGAACATTCCCCGGTCGTAGACCAAGATATTATGGCCGGCGCTTTTCCGCATCCGGTTCATGATGGCCAGGCCCAGTCCCTGAGTGGGGACCCCTTCTCCCAGGATGATATCCACCTGCTGCCGGTCGAATTCCCGCAGCTCCGTATAGAGGTTCTCCGCCAGATCTTCCATATCCTTCCCAGCATCGCAGATCACCAGGCTGGCCGTGTGAGGCAGATGCTGGACCGTTTCGTCCAGAGCCAGCACACCCACCTTCAGTCCCCAGGCTTCCGCCATGATGGCTGCCCGGATCACTCCCAGGCCGGCTTCCGGCCCTTCGATGAGCACCATAGGGGCCTTGGGGGCATAATGGCGGTACTTCATGCCCGGAGCCTTGGGTTTCTGATCCGGCCGTACCAATCCCGGATCCAGCTCCACTTCTCCCATCGCCTCTTGGATCATTTCTTCCGTGATGCCCCCGGGCCGGAGGATCACCGGTACCGTCCCAGTGGTATCGATGATAGTGCTTTCCACTCCGATATCACAGGCACCGCCGTCCACTACACCGCCGATGATGCCGTCCATATCCTGGAGCACATCCTGGGCATTGGTGGGGCTGGGTTTTCCGGATTTATTGGCAGAAGGAGCCGCCAAAGGCCGTCCGGTCAGGCGGATCAGCGCCCGGGCCACCGGATCGCTGGGGAACCGGACCGCCACTGTTTCCTGGCCAGCCGTGACCACTTCCGGGATGATTTCCGACTTGGGCACGATCAGGGTCATGGGACCGGGCCAAAAGGCTTCCATGAGTTTTTCCGCCATGGGCGAAAGACCGGAGGTCAAAGGTCGGATTTCTTCCTTGTCACTGATGTGGAGGATCAGGGGATTGTCCGCCGGCCTTCCTTTAGCGGCAAAGATCTTCCGGCAGGCTTCCCCGTTCAGACCGTCCGCTCCCAGACCGTATACCGTTTCTGTAGGAAAGGCCACCACTTCTCCCTGCCGGAGAAGTTTCGCCGCCGATTCCAGCTGAGATTCCAGCGGTTCATCTTTCTTTAATTTCCAATATTGCGTTTCCATAGACCGTTCCCCCTTTGGTGGCAAAGACCATCCGGTCGATGTCTCCGTAATCTTTGCGTATTTTTACACAGTCCAGGCCGGCTTCCCGGCACAGCCGGGCTACCTCTTCTCCCTGGCCCTGGCCGATTTCAAAAGCCACCATGCCTTCCGGATCCAGATACGTCCACACATCTCGGAGGATCCGCCGGTAAAAATCCAAACCATCCCGGCCGCCGTCCAGGGCCTGCCTGGGTTCCCGGTGGACTTCTGCCTGGAGCCCGGCCAGATCCCCTTCCGGGATGTAGGGCGGGTTAGAGACCAGTACCTGGAACTTCGGTTCCTGGGGCACTTTTTCATACAAATCAGACACCACCGTTTCCAGCCGGTCCCCCACCCCAAGATTTTCCGCGTTTTCCCGGGTCACCGCTGCCGCCCCTGGATTGATATCTACGCCCATGCCCTGGGCTTCCGGCAGTTCCGCCAGGAGGGAATCGATGATGGCTCCGCTGCCGCAGCCCAGGTCCAGGATCCACACTGGACCCTTCGCCTTGTTCAGGCTCACCAGCTGTTCCACCAGGAGCTCCGTTTCCGGACGGGGAATCAGCGTATCCCGGGTCACTTTGAAATCATAATGGAGGAAACCCTTATGGCCAAGGATGTAGGCCACCGGTTCCCTAGCCGCCCGCCGGGCCACATACTCCCGGTACTGTTTCAGTTCCTGTTCTTCCAAGGGCTCGTCAAAATTGGTGTACAGCTGGATCCGGCTCTTGTCCAGCACAGCACAAAGCAGCACTTCCGCATCCAGGCGCGGGTTTTCCACGCCTTTGGAGCTGAAGTACTGCTGGGTCCATTGGAGGATCTTCAATATGGTCCATACGGTTCTCTGTTGCTGCATCTTATTTCACCTGCTGGAGTTTTTTGGCCTGTTCCGCCAGCATCAGGGCATCCAGGAGCTCATCCAGATCCCCGTTGATGATGTCCGGCAGCTTGTGGAGGGTCAGCCCGATCCGGTGGTCAGTGACCCTGCCCTGGGGATAGTTGTAGGTCCGGATCCGTTCACTCCGGTCTCCTGTCCCCACCTGGCTCTTCCGCTCGGCAGCCGTAGCCGCCCGCTGTTTTTCCTGTTCCGCTTCCAGGATCCGGGCCCGGAGCACCCGCAGGCACTTTTCCCGGTTCTTGGCCTGGGATTTTTCGTCCTGGCACTGGGCCACGATCCCAGTAGGGATGTGGGTCATCCGCACGGCGGATTCCGTCTTGTTCACATACTGGCCTCCGGCCCCGCCGGCCCGGTAGGTATCCACCCGGATGTCCGCCGGATTCAGTTCGATATCCACTTCCTGGGCTTCCGGCATCACCGCCACCGTCACCGTGGAGGTATGGACCCGGCCCTGGGATTCCGTATCCGGGACCCGCTGGACCCGATGTACGCCGCTTTCGAACTTCATATGGCTGTACACGTCGGTACCGGACACCATGAACACCACTTCCTTGAATCCCCCCAGCCCGGTAGGACTGGAATCCATCAGTTCCACCTTCCAGCCCTTCTGTTCGGCATACCGGGTGTACATCCGGAACAGGTCCCCGGCAAACAGGGCCGCTTCGTCCCCGCCGGCCCCAGCTCGGATCTCCATGATGATGTTCTTCTCATCATTGGGGTCCTTGGGCAGCAGCAGCAGAGTCAGCTTTTCCTCATAGGCTTCCAGCTGAGGCTGGAGTTCCTTCATTTCTTCTTCCGCCATAACTGTCAGGTCCTGGTCTTCCCGGGCATTGACGATGGCTTCATCGTCCTTCCAGGTATCCACTACCTTTTTGTATTCCCGGTATACCGTGACGATTTCCGTCAGTTTGGCATGGGCCTTGGTATATTTCAGCCATTCCTCCTGGCGAGCGATCACGTCCGGATCGCTGATCTTGGCTTCCAGGTCCAGGTACCGGTCTTCCAGGTCCTGGAGTTTATCCAAATTCTCAAACATGATGATTCCCCGTCATTCAATGATTTCTTCCGGCGGCAGCACCGCTTTCAAGGAAGCGATGGCCACCTCGATCTGGCCGTCATCCGGCTGGCGGGTGGTCAGCTTCTGGAGCGCCAGGCCCGGCAGGATGGCTGCCCGGACCCAGGGTTTATCCATATGCTTCCCGGCAAACCGGATGATTTCGTAGCTGATGCCCGCCACCACCGGCATCAGCAGGATCCGGGACAAGATCCGCTCCCACAGGCTGGGCCAGCCCAGGAAGGTAAAGATGAAGATGCTGATGAGCATGACGATCATCAGGAAATTGGTGCCACACCGAGGGTGGAGGGTGGAAAAGGGCCGCACGTTCTCCACCCGCAGGGGCAGCCCGTGTTCATAAGTATAGATGGTCTTGTGTTCCGCCCCGTGGTACTGGAACACCCGCTGGATGTCCTTCTGCCGGGAAATGCCCCAGATGTAGAGCAGGAAGATCCCCAGCCGCAGAAGGCCTTCGCATAAGTTCAGCACCATGGAGCTGGATCCTTCATTCTGGAGCAGCTTCATAGCTCCCGTGGGCAGCACCACGAACAGCAGCACCGCCAGCCCCACGGAAACCGCAATGGTCCCCGCCATTTCCAGGCTGCTCATACTCTCTTCGCCCTCTTCTTCCTCCCCGGAAGCTTGGGCAGAAAAAGACAGGGCCTTCATCCCGTACCCCAGGGATTCCACCAGGGACACCACACCCCGGAGAAAAGGCTTCTTCAGGATGGGATACCGGTCGCTGATGCTGCCGGCATCCTTCAGGTCCACCGTGATCTCCCCATTAGGCTTACGCACCGCCACGGCAATCTTCCCCGGTCCCCGCATCATCACTCCCTCGATGACCGCCTGGCCACCGACGCTTAGTTTTTTGGTCATACCATGACTCCCCAGATACAAGAAAAGGAGTGCTGCAATGTCTGCAAGTCACTCCCTGTTCATGCGCATTTTTTATTTTGCGTCTTTGCCGTACCGTTTGTTGAATTTTTCGATCCGGCCTCTGGCAGACATATCACGCTGTTTACCAGTGAAGAAAGGATGGCATTTGGAGCAAACGTCCACGCGCAGTTCCTTCTTTACACTGCCAGTTTTGAATGTATTCCCACAGCCACAAATCACGGTGCATTCACCGTAGTTAGGATGGATTCCCTTTTTCATTCCTGAAACACCTCTTTCTAAAATTGCATTAATATATCCCGACATTAACGCTTGACAATTATATCATACTCCCCTAGCCCATGCAAGAGCCCTTTCTCTTTTTTCGGGAAATCTCCTGCCTATCCAGTCTCTCATCCGGAGGATTTTCCTGCTGGGCCAGCTGGAGAAATACTTTCATGGCTTGGGTCAGCCATTTGTCTTTGTGATAGAACAGCTGACGGTACATATGCATCTGGAAATCCCTGACCCGAAGGATCTGGAGCCTGTCTCGGAATGGACAGTTCTCCACCACATACTGAGGCAGGAAAGAAAGTCCCAGGTTCCGCTGGACCATGTCCAGGATGAAGCCGGTATCGCTGACTTCCAATAAAGGTTCCAATACCAGCTGCCGGGCTGCCAGGCGCTGATCCAGGCTGAGCCGGTAGTTGTCCGCCTTCTCTGTAAGGAAAAAGGGCTGCCGGATCACTTCTTCCAGGGGGACGTCCGTTCTCCGGGCAAAAGGAGAATCCTGGGAACAGACAAAGACGATGTTCTCCCGTTTCTGGAACACCTTCACCCATTTCACATCAAAGAGAGGTTTGTCCAATACGTAGACCAGATCCACTTTGTTGTGGTTCAGGGCATCCAGGAGTACACTGGGCGAATCGATGGAGATGGTGATGTGGAAATGAGGCAGGTTCCGGGATACATAATCCATGATCTGCGGCATATGGGCCTTGCACAGGCTTTCGATCATCCCCAGCCGGAGCACAGCCGTAGAAGGCCGGTTGTGCATCACATTCTCTACTTCAGCCACTTCCTGGAGGATGGGAAGCACTCTCCGGGCCAGTTCCCTGCCTGGAGGCGTCAAGGCCACCTGTTTTCCAAGACGATCAAAGAGGCGGACGCCCAGCTCTGTTTCCAACGAATGGATTTGTACACTGAGAGCGGACTGTGAGTATCCCAGTTCCTTCGCTGCCCGGGAAAAACTTTCCACTTCCATAATTTTCAGAAAGCTTTTCAATTCTCTTAGTTCCATTTTGTCAACCGCCTTTTGGAAGTATTAAAAATTTTCATCGATTGAATCGATTTTATTAATTTGCTTTATGAGCATAACCATAGTACACTGAATTAACAGAAAAGTCAAACGTGCGATTCCCTGCCGGCGGGAATCGGTTTGTCAAGTTCAGGGGAGGTTATTTCATGAAACTCGGTCTCGTACCAAAAATCATCATTGCCATCATCATCGGTATCCTGATAGGACAGTATCTGCCGGAAGATATCTGCCGCACCGTCGTCACCCTTTCCGGTATCTTCAGTAATTTCCTGAAATTCGTCATTCCTTTAATGATCCTGGCCTATGTGACCATGGGGATCGCCGATCTGTCCCAGGGGGCAGGCAAGCTGCTCCTGATCACCGCTATCCTGGCCTACGGTTCCACCCTTGTAGGGGGTACCTTCTCCTTCACGGTGGCCGATACCCTGTTCCCCTCTTTCATCAGTGCCGGGGTATTGGATGAACTGGCCAAGACCACCGGCAAAAGCCTGCCGCCTTTCTTTTCCATTACCATCCCGCCCATCCTGGATACCATTTCTGCAGTAGTGCTGGCCTTCATCATCGGCCTGTGCCTGTCCTCTCTCCGGGGAAAAGAAATCGGGGATACTTTGTACAACAGCTTCAAAGATTTCTCTAAGATCATCGATCAGGTCCTGACCCACGCCATCGTCCCCTTCCTGCCGCTGTACATCTGCGGTACCTTTGTGGACATGACCCGCTCCGGCAAGACTTTTGTGATCCTGAGCGTCCTCTGGAAAGTTTTCCTGGTGGTCATCGCCATGCATCTGATCCTGCTGGTGATCCAATTCATGATTGCCGGTTCCTTCAGCGGGAAGAACCCCTTCACCCTGATGAAGAACCAGATCCCTGGCTATACCACAGCCCTGGGGACCCAGTCTTCTGCAGCCACTATCCCGGTGAACCTGGAATGTTCTAAGGCTGACGGTGTCTGCGAACAGATCCGCAACTTCGTGATTCCTCTATGTGCCAACATCCATATGTGCGGCTCCATGATCACCATTACAGCCTGTGCTACGGCGGTCTGCCTCATGTACCAGATTCCTATCCATCTGGGTACGGTCATCCCCTTCATCATGACTCTGGGGGTAGCCATGGTGGCGTCTCCGGGAGCCCCCGGCGGTTCTATCATGACGGCCCTGCCCTTTTTGTGGATGATCTTCGGGAAAGAACAGGGAGACCCCAACGGTCCTATCTGTGCCCTGATGGTAGCCCTGTACATCACCCAGGATTCCTTCGGGACTGCCTGCAACGTATCCGGGGACAACGCCATTGCGGTGATTGTAGACAAGATCTACAAAACCTGGATTAAGAAATAATTTACGCTAAAAACGTTCCATCTCCACCTGTACTCCAGCTGCAGCTGTCTGCCTGATTGCTTTCAGGCACCGTGGTTTTGTTGTCAGGGATATCCAACAATTGTCTTGATCCTTCCCTTTCCAACTCCCTTCTCCCACAACAGAGCCACAGTTTCCAGCCCGATCCGGACCCAGGAGCATGGAACGTTTTTTATATTCCTTTTTATCAGGAGGTCCAACATGAATATTTTCGATATCATCGGGCCGGTCATGATCGGTCCCTCCAGTTCCCATACAGCAGGCGCCGTCCGTCTGGGACGGGTAGCCAACAAGCTGCTCCAGAGCGAGCCTAAGGAAATCCGGATCGAGCTGTCCGGTTCCTTTGCCAAGACCTACAAAGGTCACGGTACCGATAAAGCCCTTCTGGCCGGGATCCTGGGCTACCACAGCTATTCGGAAGAAATCCGCAGCATCTTTTCCATTGCTGACCAAAAAGGCATCCAGTATACCTATATCCCCACTGATATCCCCAATACCCATCCCAATACAGCCCGGATCCAGGTCACCTGTGCCGATGGCAGCCAGCATACGGTCCAGGGCGCCAGCATCGGCGGAGGCAATATCCGGGTGGACTATGTGGATGGCATGAAGGTGGATTTCACAGGAGAGCGGAATACCATCCTGGTTCCCCACTATGACCGTCCGGGAGTCATCGCCGCCGTCACCAATATCATGTGGCAGAAACACAAGGACATCAACATCGCCAACTTCAAGCTGTCCCGGCCGGTTAAAGGCGGCATCGCTATGATGACCATCGAAATCGACGGGCTGCCCCCAGCGGACGTGATCGATGCCATCCGCTCCGTCCAGTATGTGACCAATGTGGTCCTGATCCGAGCTATTTGAGGAGGAATCCCATGCTAACCTATACATCCATTGCTGAATTGGTGGAAGCCGCAGAAAAAAGCGGCAAGAAAATCAGCGAACTGGTCCTGGCGGACCAAGCAGAATCTCTGGAACAAAGCCCAAAAGCACTGTTCGACAAAATGTCCACGGATCTGGACGTGATGATCGACGCAGTGAAATTCGGAAAAAGAAAAGACCAGCGGTCCACCTCCGGGCTCACCGGCGGAGAAGGCTGGAAAATGAATGACTATACGGCCCGGACCCAGGGAGGGCTGTCCGGCACCATCATCGGCCATGCTATCGCCCGTGCTCTTTCCGTAGCCGGCTGCAATGCCTCCATGGGGCGGATCGTGGCCACCCCCACGGCTGGCAGCTGCGGCATCCTGCCCGGCTGTCTCTTGACCCTGATGGAAGAAAAGGGAGCGGACCGGAAGGATGTAGTCCTGTCCATCTTCACTGCAGGGGCCTTCGGTATGGTCATCGCCCAGAATGCCTGCATCGCCGGAGCCCAGGGAGGCTGCCAGGCAGAATGCGGCAGTGCTTCCGGCATGGCGGCGGCAGCTCTGGTAGAGCTGGCAGGGGGCACTCCCCAGCAGGCCGCCGATGCCTGTGCCATGGCCATCGCCAACCAGCTGGGCCTAGTGTGCGATCCTGTGGCTGGCCTGGTTGAGATCCCCTGCATCAAACGGAACGCCAGCGGCGTGGTCATTGCCTTCTCTGCGGCGGATATGGCCCTGGCAGGCATCCGTTCCTGTATCCCAGTGGACGAATGCATCGAAGCCATGCGGGCCGTAGGCAATGCTCTCCCTGCCTCCCTCCGGGAAACTGCCGGCGGTGGCTTGGCTGTCACCAAAACTGGCAAAAGATTGAAGGAACAGGTATTCGGAAAAGGCTGAAGCCCAAAATGGGGCTGTTGCGCATGCAACAGCCCCATTATTTTTTCACCATGAACAAAGGGATTTCGTTCTTCCCCACCATATTGTGCTCCTCCCGAGCGACCTTCTCGATATAGTGGATATCTCCCAGATTCTCTTTTTCCTTTTCCAATGCCAGATTCTCGGCTTTCAGCTGCTGGACTTTCTTTTCGGTCCGAACCCTTTCCTGGTGGAGCTGGAAGATCTGGAATCCCTGTTCCGCCACATTCTTGAGCAGAGGCAGTGTGCATACCAGGATCACTATCAGGAATCTCTTGTTGAGCTTGTTTCTGGAACTCATCTCGTCGCCTTTCCATACCCGGGCCCAGAGGACAAAAGGCCTGGGATAAAAAAGCAACCTGATACCGGGAGCATCAGGTTGCTGAATCCGCCTCTTATTTGTTTACGGCATCCTTGAAAGCTTTCCCAGCCTTGAAAGCAGGAACATTGGCTTCTGCAATCTTAATGGTTTCGCCAGTGCGAGGATTCTTTCCGTTGCGGGCGTTGCGGACACGAGCTTCAAAAGTACCGAACCCGATCAGTTGTACCTTATCCTTCTTGGCAACGGCTTCTTTGACAGTATCAATGAAAGCGTTCACAGCCTTTTCAGCATCTTTTTTGGGCAGTGCGGTTTTGGACGCAACTTCAGCGATCAATTCACTTTTGTTCATAAGAAAAGTCCTCCTAATTGGGTATTGCGCCCTTTGTATGGCGCCTGACTATGGTCATATTAGCACAAACATAGGAAAAATGCACGTGTTTTTTGGAAAAATCTTGAAAACAACCGCATGGACAGGGGCTTCCAGCCATTTTGTCACTTTTCGGACGGCTGTCGGAGAGATTGTTTGGCAGCCTTCCATCCAGCTTCCATATCTTCCAGGGAAAGGTCTTTCCACGTCTTCCCTGCTGCCCGTACCTGTTCTTCCAGGCGCTGGAACCGCTGCTGGAATTTATTATTGGCCCGGTTCAGCGCCGTTTCCGGCTCCAGTCCCAATTTCCGGGCGTAGACCGCTAAGGCGAAGAAAAGATCTCCCAATTCCTCTTCGGTCCGTTCTTGATCTGAAGCCGCAGCCGCCTCCTGGAGCTCTTTTTTCTCTTCCTGGACCTTATCCCATGCGGCAGAGGCATCAGGCCATTCAAAGCCGGTTTTTGCGGCTTTAGCGCTGAGTTTGTAGGCCCGCATCAGGGCTGGCAGTCCCTTGGCGATTCCATCCAGGGCATGTGTCCGTTCTTTTTTCTCTTCTGCCTTCAGTTCCTCCCAGTTCCGCATCACTTCCCCGGCCCCGCTGACCTGAGTGTCCCCGAAGACATGAGGATGGCGGTGGACCAGTTTCTTCACCAAGTCATCGATGACGTCCTGCATGGTGAACAGGCCCTCTTCTTCAGCCAGGCGGGCGTGGAATACCACTTGGAGGAGCACATCCCCCATTTCTTCCCGCATGCCGGCCACATTGCCATCATCGATAGCTTCCAGCATTTCATAGACTTCTTCCACCAGTTCCCGCCGCATGCTGGTATGGGTCTGCACCCGATCCCAGGGGCAGCCCCCGGGTTCCCGCAGGACCCGCACCAGTTCGATCAGCGGACGCAGATCCAATACGCCCAGTTCATGGATTCCCTTTTCATGGAGTGTTTTCATACTATGCCTCATTTCCTTTTTATCAGCTCACTGTATTTCAATTCTCCAGTACCCAGGAGACACAAGCCATAGACTGCAGCGCCTAAGAAGATCTCCAGGGCCAACGGGAGCACGGGCCCCGTACTGATCCGGGCTGCCGCCGGACCTACAGCCCATATGGCCAGACCCATGACAGCTGCTGCCAAAGCGATCCGCAGGCAGTTTTTTCCCGGCATGGTCAGCCGGTCACTGTGATACATCCACAGCAGATTCCCCATCCCGGCTGCGGCCAGATTGGCATCAGTAGCCCAAGCCGCCCCCTGGATATTCCAAAATGGATCGGCCGTAAGGGTCCAGAGAAGTCCGACCTTGACAAAAAGGCTCAGCAGCATATTCACCATAGGGACCCGGGTATGGCCCAACCCCTGGAGGATAGCCGTGGACACCTGATGGAGTCCCAGGAAGAAAATGGCCGGGGCCAGGGCGGTGATCACCATTCCTGCATGGACGGTGCCGTAGAGCACCTGGGAAATGGGTGTCCCCAGGAGCCCCACTCCCACAGCAGCCGGCACGTTCAGCAGCAGGAAGAAGCGGAAGGCCCGGCGTGTCTTGCCCTCCATCAGGTCTCTCCGGCCCAAGGCTTTGGCTTCTGCCACTGCCGGCACCACGGAAGCGGCCAAAGAATTGGTGGGGATGGTCCCCATGTTCACCAAAGGCATAGCCATACCGGACAGATACCCCAGGGCCCTGGTAGAAGCGACCACCGTAAACCCAGCAGCCAGCAGCCGTTCCGGTACCAGGATCATCTCGATGCCGCTGACCACCGGTACCATCAGGTTCGCACAAGTCACCGGCAGGGCCAAAGAAATCAGCTGCCAGGCGGTTGCCCGGAGAGACGGCTGTCCTTCCTCCACAGGGGAAAGCGGTTCCCTCCGCCAGCGTTTCTGCTGCTGATGGAAGAACCACAAGAGGAGAACCAGGCTCACCACAGCTCCAGGGACGGCCCCGAAGGCGGCACCGGCAGCCCCCCAAGCCAGCCCTTTCGGCAGCAGGACCCAGGCCAAAAGGACCATCGTGACCACCCGGGTGAACTGTTCCAGGATCTGGGAGACTGCCGTAGGGGTCATTTCCTGGAAACCCTGGAAATAGCCTCGGAAACAGGCTACGGGAATGGACAGTCCGATGGCCGGGACCAAGGCCAGCATAGCAAGCCGAGCCCGTCCGTCTTTGACAATTCCCCCATCGATGAGCCAAGGGACCAGGACCCAGGCCAGCCCGGCAAAAAAGATTCCTGCCAGCGCCATCAGGCCAGCCGAGATCCCCAGGATCCCCTTGGCACCCTGCCGGTCCCCTACAGCGGCCCGCCGGGAAATCAGGATGGACATGGCCGCTGGGATTCCGGCGGACGACAGGGCCACCAGCAAGAGATACAGAGGATAAGCGATCTGGTACAGCCCGATGCCTTCCCCCCCCAATAGCCGAGAAAGGAGGATCCGGTTCACCGATCCCAAGATCTTTACCAGGAGCCCCGCTGCCGTCAGGACCAATGTCCCTTTCATGAATCGGTCTGCCATCCCTGCCGCCTCCCTTCACTCTTCACTCTTCACTCTTCACTCTTAGTGATTATAGCATGGAGGGAAGATGCTTTTCCAGCCACTGGAGAGGTTCTTCCTTCATGCCTCGGGTCTTGAGGACGAATTGAGGCTGGGGACCCATCTTCAGGACGGCCCGGGGCACATATTCCCGGATCAGGGCCTGGAGCACATCCGGATTGGCTTTGCTGTGGGGATCAAAGGTGATCCGCACTTCTCCCGGCCGCACCGCGACCCCAGTGATCCGCAGTTTCCGGCACAGATCCCGGAGGGCAGCCACCCGCCATAAGTTCACCACCTGTTCCGGAGGCGTCCCGAAACGGTCGATGATTTCGTCCATCAGGTCATCCCGCTCTTCATATTTCATATCACCCAGGCGATGGTACAGTTCCAGTTTATACCGGGGATTGTCGATGTAATCGTCCGGAATGTAGGCATCCAGTTTCATTTCGATCACTGGATCCGGCGGAATGGGTTCATCCGGGTTCCCGCCGTTCTGGAGGGTGTTGATGGTCTTTTCCAGCAGCCGGCAGTAGAGATCGAAGCCCACCCCGGCGATCTGGCCATGCTGTTCCGCTCCCAAGAGGTTCCCGGCCCCCCGGATTTCCAGGTCCCGCATGGCGATCTTGAAGCCGGCCCCCAGCTCTGTAAAGTCCCGGATAGCCTGGAGCCGCTTCTGGGCCACTTCACTGAGGACCCGATCCTTCTTGTAGAGGAAATACGCATAAGCCAGCCGGGAAGACCGACCCACCCGGCCCCGCATCTGGTACAGCTGGGACAGGCCGAAATTTTCCGCTCCGTCGATGATGATGGTATTGGCCAGCGGTACATCCAATCCATTTTCTATGATGGTCGTGCACAGAAGCACATCAAAATCACCCTGGTAGAACCCCAGCATCACATCTTCCAGTTCGTCTTCCCCCATCCTCCCATGGGCCAGTCCGATGGTGATCCCAGGGACCAGTTCCCGGAGATGGGCAGCGATCCGGCTCAATCCTTCGATCCGGTTATGGACATAATAGATCCGTCCGCCCCGGCGGATTTCCCGTTCCAGCGCTTCCCGGACCATCCCGTCATCGTATTCGGCCACGTAGGTCTCCACTGGCAGCCGGTCTTCCGGAGGGGATTCGATGATGCTCATGTCCCGTCCCTTCACCAGTGCCAGATGCAGCGTCCGGGGAATGGGCGTAGCAGAAAGGGTCAGCACATCGATTCCCGCACTGCGCTGTTTGATCTTTTCTTTTTGAGCCACTCCGAACCGCTGTTCTTCGTCGATGATGAGGAGCCCCAGATCATGGAACTCCACATCGGGATTCAGGATCCGATGGGTCCCGATGAGCACATCGATTTTTCCTTCCGCCACCCGTTCCATGATTTCCCGCTGCTGTTTGGGAGTCCGGAACCGGCTGAGCATCTCCACCCGCACCCCGAAGGATCCCATCCGCTGGGAAAAGGTCAGCAGGTGCTGCTGAGCCAGGACGGTGGTAGGAGCTAAGACGGCCACCTGTTTGCCGTCCATGACGGCCTTGAAAGCCGCCCGGATGGCCACTTCCGTCTTGCCGTACCCTACATCCCCGCACAGGAGACGTTCCATAGGCACAGGTTTCTCCATATCTGCCTTGATCTCGGCAATGGCTTTCAGCTGGTCCGGCGTCTCTTCAAAGGGGAAACTGTCCTCGAACTCTTTCTGCCAGTGGGTATCCGGGGCGAAAGCATGGCCCGGGGTGATCTTCCGCTGGGCATAGAGCCGGAGCAGTTCCGTAGCCAGGATGGTAATGGCCTTCTGGGCTTTCCGGGTAGCCTTCTGCCAGTCTTTCCGACCCATATTGGACAGTTTTGGGGGTGTCCCCTCATTGCCCACATATTTATGCAGCAGACCCACCTGCTCTACCGGCACATGGAGCTTGTCCCCCTTGGCATACTGGAGCTGGAGATAATCCCGGTGGACCCCATTCACTTCAATGGTCTCTACGCCCATATACCGGCCGATGCCCTGGGTATCATGGACCACATAGTCCCCCACCTTGATGTCGGAGAAATAGTTCAGAGAAGGTCCCTTGCCCTTGGTCTTTGTCAGCCGCCGCTTCTTCTGCATCCCGAAGATGTCGCTTTCTGTAAGCAGCAGCCACTTCTCATCCCAGAAATAAAACCCGCTGGTCAAGCTGCCGGCAAAGACTGTCCCGCCTTGTTCCGGTATGCCCTTCAGTTCTCCGGAAAAAGAGACAGCAACGCCGCTTCCCTTCAGGCTTTCTGCCAAACCGGCGGCTTTGTCCCTGGTCCCCATCATGATCAAGGGATGGATTCCCTGCTCCAGCCATCCCTTCAGATCCTTCTGGAGCAGCTCCGTATTCTTGTTGTAGGGAGCCATGGACCGTACTTGGACATGGAGCTTAGGGGCCTGGGGAAAATAGGGGTGTCCCAAGTCGCTGACAGTTGCCAAGTGGCATTCTCCTGCCTGGGCGATCATGGTTTCCTGGTCCAACAGCTGATCAGCAAATTCCCGATTGTCCCCCCAGCTCTTCCGGCACTCCTCAAAGAATCCAGACGGTTCATCCAGCACGGCCAGCTGATCCACTGTCAAGTACTGGAAAATAGAGGACGTCTCCTCCTGTCCTTCCACAGCAAGGGGCATGATCCCCACCTGAGGAATAGAACCAATGCTCCGCTGGGTATCCAGATCGAAGCGTTTGATGACATCGATGGTATTGTCGAACCATTCGATCCGTACCGGTTCCTTGGCGTTGATGGGGAATACATCCAGGATATCCCCCCGCACAGCCAGCTGCCCGATGGTATCCACCTGATCTGTCCGTTCATAACCAGCCTTTACCAATTTTTCCACCACCAAGGCCTGCTCCAATTCCTGCCCGGCGGCCAGCTTGATATTTTCCCGGACCAGGGTTTCCGGTGCCGGCAGTTTCTGGATAGCTGCTTCTGCTGTCACGAAGATGATCCCCTTTTCTTTACGGCAGATCATCTCCAAGGCAGCGGCCCGTTCCGCCACCACCTGTTCATTCCGAGTATCCACTTGTCCATGGATCAGACTGGCCGGGTACAATTCCCGCATGGCCAGATCCGGATAGAAGTAGGCCAGTTCCCGGCGCTGGGGCCGGATGCTTTCCCGGTTCACCGTCAGGATCACCAGAGGTTGGGCCGCCTGGACCGTTTCTTGGAGAGCACACAAAAAGCCGGCTTTCACAGAACCTGTGAGACCGGTCAGCTGTACAGGTCCGCTTTCCCTCTTCCAGAGCTCTGCGGCTTCCCGTACATTCTTTTCCTCTATAAGCAGTTTCGTCAGTGTAGTTGTCATAAAATTCTCTCTTTACAGGAACAGGGAAAGGGGGTGTGAAAAAATTCACACCCCCGGTCACTGGTCTCTTGTCACTGGTCTCTGGCCGCTGGAAAGAACCCGTGGCTGACGGGTTCTTTCGAATAAAAATAGGACTATGCTTTTCTTTAATCCGTTGCTTATCCAGGTTTTTTCCAGAGAAGCAAGGACAAGCCAAAGGCGCGTCCGAGCCAGCATCATACAATGAAAGGCAGCCGCAGCCCGGCTGCCTTCCTTCGTCCAGTGACCAGTGACCAGTGACGGGGCTGTTGCCTGTGCAACAGCCCCCTGTCAATTACAGTTTGATATTGATATCGTTCCGGTCGAACGTATGGACCGCATCGATGAAGCGGACCGTTCCCGTAGCATACCGCATGGAAATGGTATGGGTACGGGCCCCATTGCCGAAATAATTGACGCCCCGCAGCATATCGCAGTTGGTGATGGCCGTTGCGGTGAACATGCAGTCATCGCCCTTCACCAGGTCATCGATGGTCAGGATCTTCTTGGTGTCTTCGATGCCCATCTTCCGGCAGCGTTCCACCTGGTCTTCATTTTCCGGGACCAGACGGGCCTGCATATCACCGCCCAAGCATTTCAGCCCGCAGGCAGCCAGGACCCCTTCCGGAGCACCGCCCCGGCCGATGTACATGTGGACACCGGTGCCTTCGATACCGGCATCGATGATGGGATCCACATCTCCGTCACTGATCAGGCGGATCCGCGCCCCCACGGAACGGACTTCTTCAATGATTTTCCGGTGCCGGGGCCGATCCAGGGCCACCACCGTCAGATCGTTCACATTCCGGTGCAGTGCCTTGGCCACCCGTTCCAGGTTCACACTCACAGGATCATCGATGTTGATGCAGCCTTTGGCCCGAGGACCTACGGCAATCTTATCCATATACATATCCGGAGCATGGAGCAGGCATCCCTTCGGGGCAATGGCGATGACGGCAATGGCGCCGTTCTGCCCTTTGGCCACCAGGTTGGTCCCTTCCACCGGATCCACGGCGATATCCACATCAGGACCGCCGGCACCTACTTCTTCCCCGATATACAGCATCGGGGCTTCATCCATTTCCCCTTCGCCGATGACTACCGTGCCATTGATATGGACGGTATCAAACATTTTCCGCATGGCATCCACAGCCAGCTGATCAATGCCATTCTTATCTCCCCGGCCTACGCCGCGGGCACTGGCAATCGCTGCAGCTTCCGTTACTCGGACAAATTCCATGGATAATTCTCTATTCATTCCATACGCCTCCCAATTCGTTCGGCAATTTTCATTGCCCTATCATTGTACCTGCTATTGCAGCAGAAATCAATGGTTATGGTAGTTCAACGCAGCTGCGATGAAAGCCTTGAACAAAGGATGGGGATTGGTGGGACGGGATTTCAATTCCGGATGGAACTGGACACCCAGGTACCAGGGATGGACATCCGTAGGCAGTTCTACCATTTCCACCAGTTTCCCGTTAGGCAAGGTGCCTCCCAAGACCAGGCCGTGGCTGAACAGGTCATCCCGCAGTTCATTGTTCACTTCATACCGATGACGGTGCCGTTCGCTGATCATCTCCGTGCCATAGGCCTTTTCTGCCAGGGTGCCCGGATACAGTTTGCAGGGATATGCCCCCAGCCGCATGGTGCCGCCCTTGATTTCCACGCTCATCTGTTCCGGCATCAGGTAGATCACGGGATACGGCGTGTTTTCATCGAATTCCGTAGAGTTGGCCTTGGCCATGCCACACACATCCCGGGCATATTCGATGACCAGGCACTGCATCCCCAGGCAGATACCGAAGAAGGGGATCTTGTTTTCCCGGGCATACTGGGCAGCCCGGATCATCCCTTCGATGCCCCGGTCGCCGAAACCGCCGGGCACCAG
Organism: Acidaminococcus nyctereutis; assembly: GCF_052216985.1. Lineage (NCBI taxonomy): Bacteria > Bacillati > Bacillota > Negativicutes > Acidaminococcales > Acidaminococcaceae > Acidaminococcus > Acidaminococcus nyctereutis. The sequence goes on along the minus strand of NZ_JBQOUY010000003.1, from coordinate 47,214 downwards.
GATGCCATCCACGCCCTGGAAGATCTGGGCAAAATCTGCCTTCGGGTCTTCCAGCTCCACCGCATTGATATATTCGATATCCACATCGGCATCATGGAAGTAGCTGGCATGCTTCAGAGCCTCTACGATACTGATATAAGCATCCGGCAGTTCCACGTATTTGCCTACCACAGCAATGGTGGATTTCTTGGCATGGGGTGCCAGGATCTTCTTTACCATGGCATGCCAGGCAGCCATATCCTTGGGCCGGTCTTCCATGTCGAGTTTCCGCAGGACGACTTTATCCATCCCCTGGTCTTCCAGCAGCATGGGGACTTCGTAGATGCTGGGAGCCGTGATGGACTGGAACACAGCATCTGCATCCACATCACAGAACATGGAGATCTTTTCCCGCATTTCTTTGCTGATTTCTTTTTCGCTCCGACACACCAGGATATCCGGGGTGATGCCGATGCTGCGCAGTTCCTTCACGCTGTGCTGGGTAGGTTTGGTCTTCAGTTCCCCGGCCGCAGCGATGTAGGGCACCAGGGTCACGTGGATGTAGAGCACATCGTTCCGGCCCACATCCTTCTTCACCTGCCGGATGGCTTCCATAAAGGGTTCAGATTCGATATCCCCAACGGTACCGCCGATTTCCGTGATGACGAAATCTGCATTTTCTTCCCGGCCTACCCGATAGACCCGTTCCTTGATCTCATTGGTGATATGAGGAATGACCTGTACCGTACGGCCCAGATAGTCGCCCCGCCGTTCCTTGTTGATCACGGACTGGTAGATCCGGCCAGCCGTCACATTGGAGTTCCGGGTCAGATTGATATCAATGAACCGTTCGTAATGGCCCAGATCCAGGTCCGTTTCAGCACCGTCATCGGTGACGAAGACTTCCCCGTGCTGGTACGGGCTCATGGTACCGGGATCGATATTGATATAGGGATCGAATTTCTGGATAGTGACTTTGTAGCCCCGGCTCTTGAGCAGACGCCCCAGAGAAGCTGCCGTAATCCCTTTGCCTAAAGACGATACCACGCCGCCCGTTACAAAAATATACTTGGTCATTTTCTTCCTCCCTTTTTGGCTTTCGCCGACTTTACATATGGTCCGGTGCACTGACACCCAGGATCTTCAAACCGTGGCGCAGGGTATTGCCCACAGCTGTAATCAACGCCAGACGGGCCTGCTGCACCGCAGGATCTACGCCCAGTACCCGGCACTGGTTATAGAACGAATGGAACAACCCGGCCAAATCGTACACATAGTGAGCGATCTTGTGGGGTGCCCGTTCCGCAGCTGCCGTATCGATCAGTTCTTCATAATCATTCAGTTTCTTGATCAGGTCCGTCTCGATGGGTTCTTTCAAAACGGAGAGATCACAGTCCTTCCGGAGGACGATCTTTTCTTCTTCCATCTGCCGCAGGATGCTGCAGATCCGGGCATGGGCATACTGGACATAGTACACCGGATTGTCATTGGAATGTTCCGTGGCCAGGGTCAGATCGAAGTCCAGCTGGCTGTCCATGCTCCGCATGATGAAGAAGAACCGGGCTGCATCGGTCCCGACTTCTTCGATCAGCTCATTCAAGGTCACGCTCTTGCCGGTCCGTTTGCTCATCTTCACCAGTTCCCCGTTCCGGTACAGGGCCACCATCTGGAGGATCAGCACTTCCAACCGGCTGGGATCATAGCCCAGAGCCTCCATAGCTGCCTTCACCCGGGGAATGTACCCGTGATGGTCAGCCCCCCACAGGTTGATCACCCGGTCGAATCCCCGCTGGAACTTGTTCTGGTGGTAAGCGATGTCCGCAGCAAAATAGGTGGATACCCCATTGTCCCGGATCACCACCCGGTCTTTATCGTCTCCGAAAACCGTAGATTTGAACCACTTGGCTCCGTCTTTCTCATACACATAGCCTTTTTCCTGGAGCTCGTCCACCACTTTGTGGATCTTGTCTGCATCATGGAGGCTCTGTTCGCTGAACCACACATCGAACTCACAGTTGAAGGCTTCCAGGTCTTCCTTCAGGGCCGCCAGTTTTTCTTCCTTGGCCAGGGTCTGGAACTGTTCCAGCCGCTCTGCTTCCGCCATGTGGATGAACTTGTCCCCGTACTTGTCTTTGATCCGCCGGGCAGTCACTTTGATGTCTTCCCCATGGTATCCATTTTCCGGGAATTCGCAGGGGATATCGAAAAGTTCCAGATACCGGGCGTTTACAGAAAGAGCCAGGTTGTGCATCTGGTTCCCGGCGTCGTTGATGTAGTATTCCCGGGTCACATCATACCCAGCAGCCTTCATCAGATTGGCCAGGGCACTGCCCACAGCCGCTCCCCGCCCATGGCCCACATGGAGAGGACCGGTAGGATTGGCGCTTACGTATTCGATCTGGATCTTTTCTCCGTTTTTGGCCGGCAAGTTCCCGTAGTTTTCCCCTTTGTCCAGGATGGCCCGGAGAGATTCACCCAGCCAGTCTTCCTTCAAGTAGAAGTTCAAAAATCCGGGACCTGCGATTTCCACTTTGTCCACGCTGGGGCAGTCCAGGTATTCCTGCACCGCACCGGCGATCACCCGGGGGGCACAGCGGAAATTCCGAGCCGCCTGCAGAGCAAAATTGGTGGCATAATCGCCAAAGGCTTTCTGGGGCGGTACGGTCAGGACCACCGGAGCCATTTCCCCCTGGGACAGTTTCCCTGCCTCAATGGCCTTCCGGACGGCGTCGGCAACAGCCTCCGCCAGTACTTTCTTCATGTCCACGCTTTTCTTCCTCCTCGATCTCGATTTGCAAACGAATGCTTCCATTGGGCTGGCTGTCCATTTCCAGGTCATAAAACACCCGGACCTGCCAACCCCTGTCCCGGCGGCTAATGGCCAATTCCCGGGTAAAGACCGTCATGGGAACAGTAAAATACGGGGTCCTGTACTGAAACGAACTGTTCCGGCCCCGTTCATACTGCTGCCGATGTTCATAACGGCCATGCCGGATTACCGTCAGGGTGTCCTCCGTCCATTTCAGGGTGGTGCGGGTCCCTTCCATGCCGGTCACTTCGGATTCATCGTACCGGACATAGACGGTTCCGTCCTTTTCCGTCAGTTGCCCGAAAGCCACCAGCGTAGCAGGCGCAGCATCACCGGCCCCTACGGTTTCACTATGGATGGTAATCTTTACAGGTGTCATGGACTCTCTCCACAATAAGAGAGGGTTGCCCCTGTGCAAGCCAGCACCATCAGCGCGGCGAAGGAGCAAGCCCTCTTTCGGATTCGTTATGTAGTATCTGTCAGCAAAAAATTGTATTGTCTTGCCTATTCTTGTTTATTTTATATTAAAGACAGCTAAAAGGCAAGGGTGATATGGAAGAAAAAACACAGATCCTAGATTTTATTGCGCCATAGAACTTTCTATTATATAATGAAGGTTATTCATAACAGGAAAGGATGTTGTCTATGCACATCGCATTGAGCACCGTAGTGGCTCTGGTACTGTATTTCGCAGTGCTGATCGGAATCGGACTGATCACCTATAAAAAAGACGAGGACATGGAAGGCTACGCCCTGGGGGGACGGGCGCTGGGCCCCTGGGTCACTTCCATGAGTGCAGAGGCTTCTGATATGAGCGGATGGATGCTCATGGGGCTTCCTGGCTATGCCTACATGGCTGGCATCAGCGCCTTCTGGATCGCCCTGGGGCTGATCATCGGGACCTGGGTCAACTGGGTCCTGGTAGCCAAACGGCTGCGGATTTTCACTTCCGTCATGGGAAATGCCATCACCCTGCCGGAATACTTCGACAACCGGTTCTATGACAAGCACCGGAAGCTGCGGATTGCCTCTGCCTTCTTTATTTTCATATTCTTCCTGATCTACACTTCCTCCAGTTTCGTAGCCGGAGGCAAACTGTTCAACACGGCTTTCGGCCTGGATTACCGCTACTCCTTATTCCTCACCGCAGGCATCGTTGTTTTCTACACGCTCATGGGAGGCTTCGCTGCCGTATGCTGGACGGATCTGTTCCAGGGATTCCTGATGTTCTTTTCCATCCTGATCGTTCCCGTCACAGCCATGTACTATATCGGAGGCGTAGATGCTACGATCGCACGGCTGAATTCCATCAGCCCCTATTATTTCGATATGGTAAGAGGCGCTGACGGCAGCGTCCTGAGCCTTACGGCCATCATCTCTCTCTTGGCCTGGGGCCTGGGCTATTTCGGCCAGCCTCATATCCTGGTCCGTTTCATGGCCATCCGGGATCCTAAGAGCATCCGGCAGGCCACCCATATCGCTGTGACCTGGGTCATCATCTCTCTGGCCATGGCCGTGCTAGTAGGACTGACGGGCCGGGTCTACTTGGGAGACGTATTGAAAGGCGGGGCGGCAGAAACCGTATTCATCCAGATGAGCGGAAAATTCTACCATCCTTTCTTTGCCGGGATCATCACTTCCGGGATCCTGGGAGCCATCATGAGCACTTCGGACAGCCAGCTGCTGGTAGCCGCTTCTTCCTTTACCACGGACTTCTACAAGATTTTGATCAATCCGAAAGCCACAGCAGGGGAACTGGTGCGCATGAGCCGGATGATGATCATCGTGGTGTCCGCCCTTTCCCTGGTGCTGGCCATGAACCCCGACAGCATGATCCTGAACATCGTGTCCTACGCCTGGGCCGGCTTCGGGGCCGCCTTCGGGCCGCTTGTCCTGTTCTCCCTGTTCTGGCGCCGGATGACCACGGACGGAGCCTTTGCGGGCATCGTGGTGGGAGGGTCCACCGTCCTGATCTGGAAGAACTTCTTCTCCTTCACCGGTATCTATGAAATCATCCCTGGCTTCATCTTTTCCTGCCTGGCCATCGTCATCGTTAGCCTGATGGACAGCGAACCAGAGCCGGAAGTAGTGGCCCGGTATGATGAGGCAGTTGCCAAGTTGAAAGAAGAGTAACAAGGGGGATGTTGCACAAAACGTGCAACACCCCCTTCGTCATAGGTCATACGTCATACGTTTATGGAAATCAATTTTCACAAATTGATTTTGAAGCTTCAAAACCACTTCCATCAATCAACTGATTTTCTTACATTCAGAGCCAGCAAAGCTGGCTTCCATCGGCGTATGACGTATGACGGGGCTGTTGCATATGCAACAGCCCCGCTTTCTTTATTGTATATACTTCCCGTCCCGTTTCAACGGGTCCCCTAGATCCTGGCCGCCCAGCACCGTTACCGGCTTGCCTTTCACGGTAAATTTCACTTTCTGGATCTCTGGGAACTCGGTGAGAGTGTCCACCACTGCGTACAGCATCAGCAAGGTATCATGGTCCCCCCGCCGGGCCTGGAACTCCCGGCTGAAGTCCACTGTGGCTACTTTGTCCTTGACAGTGACCTTGTTCACCTTCGTCCCTTTCGGAAAGGTGGTGTCGCCCTGGGGCCGCTTTTCCACCAGCTCCTTCAGCACCAGCAGGGGCAGTTTGTCCTGGCTGCCGGAAAGCTTCACCGTCTGGGCTTGGAGCTTTCCATTTTTCCCCACCCGGTACAGAGTCCGATCAGAAGCCTGGGCCTCTTTCTTGCCCGTTTTAGTATCCGCTCCTACAGAAGCTTTAGGGGATTCGGGATTTACTGTCGTGTTCTGGGTCCCACAGCCTCCCAAAAAGGTCATGCCTCCCAGCAGCATCACCGCTATCCAGCGGGTCAGTCTTTTGTCCATGGGCTCAACCTCCTTGATGCTGATTGTAGAAGTCCTCGATCCCGTCTGCAATGGCCTTAGCCACCTTATTCTGGAACCAGTCGGAAATCAGGAGTTTTTCCTCCCGTTTGTTGGTCAGGAACAGACATTCCACCAAAGCCCCGGGCATGGTACTCCGTTTGTTCACATAGAAATTGGCATACCGGACTCCCAAGTCATCCACATCGGCTGTTTTCATCAGCTGATCCTGGATGCACTGGGCCACCTGGATATCATATTTTGTCTTGGGATGGTAATACGTCGAGAAACCGCCTACGCTGGTGTTTTCGCTGGCGTTGATATGGATGCTGATGAACATGTCCGAATGGCTGTTCTCCGCCACATCCACCCGGGCCTGGAGCTCTTCTGCATCAGTGGCATCCGGTCCGTACACATCCACGTCGGTGGTCCGGGTCATATAGACGATGGCCCCTTTCTTTTCCAGCAGGGCTTTCACCTTTTTGGAAATGGGCAGCGTGATATCCTTCTCATAAGTGCCCGTGACCAGCCCATGGGTCCCCGGGTCCGTGCCCCCATGGCCAGGATCCAGGGTGATCCGTTTGCCTTTGAGGCCTCCCACCACCGAATACGTATTTCCGAAGCTGGGTTTCGGCCGGGTGGACTGCCAGGGGGAACTGGCGGGCCGACTGGGCCGCTTGGGAGTAAAGGTCTTCTGAGGCGGTGCCGCGATCACATCCACTACCACCCGGGTAGGCCGTTTGGCTACCCTGTCCGCCTTCAGGCTGAATACATTGAACATCCCCTTTTGGAGCGGCTTCTTCATCATCACATGGACCACTGTAGCATTGATTTTCCGTTCCAGATAGACCTTGGAAACGTACGTGGCCTTTTTCGGGGTCGTCACAAGTGGGATGGAAGACTTCAGGTTCCCATAGACGGTGACCCGCAGTTCTCGATCCATCATTTCCGTCTTATATCTCGTTGCCTGGTTGGTGTCCAGGACGATCCGCAGCCGGCCATTGGGATTGACACCGTATACCACATCCTGGATTTTGGCTGCTGCCTGCGCACTGCCCATTCCCAGGCATGCCGTCAGACAGAAAAAAAGTAACAGCAGTTTTTTGATCACGTTGGAACCTCCTCTAGGGAAGCAGCAGGTTCTCTCCTGTTTCCCAGACTACCCGGCCATTGTAACACTTTCACCAGGTTCATGCAAATTATGCCGGCCGCTATGGTCCGGTCCATGGTCTTCATCCCTTCTTGACTTTTTTCAGGGCAGCTGGGAGCCTGTCTACCAAATCTCCCGCTGCCAGACCGATTTTTCCAGCTTCGGACGCCATATCTCCTGCCATCCCATGGAGATAGACCCCGCAGCAGGCCGCCTGTCCCAACTGCAGTCCCTGTCCCAGGAGGGCTGCGATAGTCCCGGTCAGTACATCGCCACAACCTCCGGTAGCCATCCCTTCATTGCCCGTAGTATTGAGGAATGCCTGGCCATCCGGCAAAGCGATCACTGTAGGGGTACATTTCAGGACCACCACTGCCTGCCACCGTTTTGCCCCTTCCCGGGCGCTGCGGACTGGTTCTCGAAGGATCTGGCTGATATCCACACCTAGGAGCCGTGCCATTTCCCCAGGATGGGGAGTCAAGATTTTCTGTTTCAAGGAAGCCAGCAGGTCATCTTCGCCTGCCAGATCATTGAGTCCGTCAGCATCCAATACGATGGGTTGCTGCAGCTGGGGCAGCAGTTTCCGGAGATACTGGACCGTTTCCGGCGCTTTTCCCATCCCCGGACCTGCCGCCACTACATCAAAGTCTCGAAAGGCTTGCAAACTGGCCTCCGTCACAGGCCGTACCATCACTTCGGTGGATTTGATGATCAATGGCTGGAGGACATCTCTCTGGGTATACAGTGTCACCAAACCAGCCCCAGCCCGGACCGCCGCTTTAGAGCAGAGCTCAGCAGCACCGGCATAGCCCAGGCTACCGGCCAGGATCCCGACCCTTCCGTTCATCCCCTTGTGGGCATTCGCCGGCCGTTGAGGCAGTTCATGGCGGATGAGGTCTTCTGTCAGGAGTTCCACATCGCTTTCTGCCTCCAGTACCAAAGAAGGCGGAGTATTCAAATCCGCCAGGATGATCTTTCCCGTATATCCGGCTCCAGGATACAGGTACAGTCCCGGCTTGGGAGCGATCATGGTCACCGTGGCCCGGGCATGGAGTGCCAGATCCGTACCGCCATGATCAGCCTCCACCCCGCTGGGGATATCCACTGCCAGGACGGGAACCGGGACCATCTGGAGGGTTTCCAGCAGGGACCGGATCGGTTCCCGCACTTTCCCATGGAAACTCGTACCCAGGAGCGCATCCACGAAAAGATCGGCCTGGGCACAAGCCTGGAGCACATCATTCTGGTCTTTTTCCCAACGCAGGATGGTAAATGGGAAACTTTGGCAGATTTTGTATTGGAGAGCAGCACCCGAGCCGAAGGCTTCTGGAGCCTCCGCTAGGACCAATGTGACCAGAGCCCCCCGTTTCAGCAGGAAGCGGGCGGCGGCCAGGCCATCTCCCCCATTGTTCCCCTTGCCGATAAGGAAGACGATCCGTTTCTCCTGGAGATCTCCCAGCAGTTCTCCTGCTGCATCGGCCACTGCACGGCCTGCGTTCTCGATCAGGACAGCTTCTGGGATCCCCATTTCGCCAATCGCCTTGGCGTCTACTTTTTTCATAGCTGCACTTGCAATCAGTTTCATCTTATCCCTCCAGTATCACTTGGGCTATGGCATTTTCTGCCGTATGGCTCAGACTCACATGGAGCCGCTCCACCTGACGGTTCAACGCAGCCACCCGCAGCTGACCCATCACATGGAGATAAGGAGCCCCTGTCTTTTCGTCCGCCAGCACTTCCACCTGCTGGAGCTGTCCCGGCCGAAGCCCTGTCCCCAAGGCCTTGCCCAGGGCTTCTTTGGCCGCAAACCGAGCCGCATAGGATTCACTGCTGTGAGCGCCCTTGCTTTCACAGTAAGCGATTTCATCCTGGGTGAAGGCCTTTTCCTTGAACCCTTCCTGTTTCAGAGCCCGTTCCATCCGCCCTACTTCCAGGATATCCACACCGATTCCGAGAATCATTCCTATTCCTTCTTTCATTCCATTTCTATCATATGGGACCTATGTAACAAAATCTTGACAAATCTGTGCTCTTTCTATTGCATTTATTGCCCATGGGCCTTTTTCCACTCTTTGATCTGACGCAGCCGTTCTTTGTACCGAGCCTCCAGGCCCTGTTCCGTAGGATGGTAATAGGAGCGGTCTTTCAGCCCATCAGGCAGGCACTGCATGGCTGCCATTTTTTCTTGGGTGTCATGGGCATACTGATACCCCTTCCCATAGCCCAATTCTCCCATGAGACGGGTGGGCGCATTCCGGATCTGCAAAGGTACCGGTTCATTCAAGTGCTGGAGAGCATCGGCTTTTGCTTCGTTATAAGCCAGTTCCATGGCATTGGATTTGGGAGCCATGGAAAGATAGATCACCGCATGGGTCAGGTTCACAGAACATTCCGGCATCCCGATGAAGTGGCAGGCCTGATAGGCTGCCACTGCGATCTCTAAGCCTCGGGAATCAGCGATTCCTACATCCTCACTGGCAAACCGGACCACCCGGCGGGCAATGTAGAGAGGATCTTCCCCTGCTTCCAGCATCCGGGCCAGCCAATAGACGGCTGCATCCGGATCGGAATTCCGCATGGATTTGTGAAGGGCAGAAATCAAATTGTAATGCTCTTCTCCTGTTTTATCATACAGCAAAGACTTTTTCCCGGTACACTGTTCGATCAGTTCTCGGCTTACATGGATCCCGTCAGCCTGCTTCTCCCCATTGAGTACCACCATTTCCAAGGTAGCCAGGGCGGATCGGGCATCTCCATTGGACAGTCTGGCCAGGAAGGCCAGGCTGCCCTCTTCCAGCAGGACCTTATCTTTCCCGAATCCCCGAGGATCCGTAAGGGCTCTCCGGAGGATGCCCTCGATGTCTTCCTGGGTCAATGCCTTCAGCACAAAGACCTTGCAGCGGCTGAGCAGAGCCCCATTCACTTCAAAAGAAGGATTCTCCGTAGTGGCCCCGATCAGGATGATGGCTCCTTTTTCCACAAAAGGCAGGAAGGCATCCTGCTGGGCTCGGTTGAACCGGTGGATTTCGTCTACGAAAACAATGGTGCGAGCACCGAAACGCCGATTGTCATCTGCCCGCTGCATCACCGTCCGGATATCTTTGATGCTGCTGGTCACGGCAGAGAAGGTAATGAAATTGGCCCGGGTCGTATGGGCGATGATCTGCGCCAGGGTGGTTTTCCCCACCCCAGGAGGACCCCAAAAGATCATAGAAGAAATCCGGTCCTCTTCGATCAAATTCCGTAAGATCTTCCCGGGCCCCAGGAGCTGTTCCTGACCCACAAATTCGTCCAGTGTCCGCGGCCGCAGCCGGGCCGCCAGCGGTTCTTCCACCTGGGCTGCAAACAGACCGTCTTCTTCCATGGGTACCACCTCCTGTATACTCTAAATTTTATTATACCATGAAAAAGGGGGGTGTTGCACAGCAACACCCCGTCATACGTCATAGGTCATACGTCATACGCCGAAGGAAGCCAGCTTTGCTGGCACTGAACGCAAATAAAAATCAGTTGGATCCTGCAAGAGATCTTGAAATTTCAAAATCAATTTGGAAAAATTGATTTCCAAAAGCGTATGACGTCTGACCTATGACAAAGGGGTTGCTGCACACAGGCAGCAACCCCTCTTATTCCGTACTCTTCGTCTTGAACAGCTCATTCAGCTGATGGAGACGGGCGTGATTGGGAATGAGATACACATAGTCTCCTCCCAGCAGCACCGTATCTGCCTGGGGGATCATATCCTGATCCCCCCTGCGGACGCAGACCACCAAGGCCCGCCCCGGCAGGCGGATTTCCTGGAGGGTCTTCCCTTCTACCCGGGAACCCCCTTCCACGGCGATTTCCACCAGCATCTGTTCTTCCGGTGCTTCCAGGATGTTCTTCACCTTGGGGTTGTCCTTCAGGGATCGTTCCAGCATAGCGTCAAAAATCGGCGTATCATGGACGATTTCACCGGCCGCATAGGCGAACAATGTCACGATGCCCAGCGGCACCAGATGGTAGAACCGTCCGGTCATCTCCAACAGCAGCAGGATGGCAGTCACCGGTGCCCGGACGGAACCGGCAAACAGTCCAGCCATGCCGAACACCACCATGTTCAGCCGATAGGCTTCTGGCAGCAGCCCCAGCTGCACCAGCAAGTTCCCGTACAGGCTCCCCACCAGGGATCCCAACACCAGCATGGGCTGCAGACTGCCCCCGGGGGCTCCGGACCCTGTACTGAAGATGGTGAAGAAGAATTTCCCCAGAAGGATCACCAGCACCATCCCCAGGGTCCCTTCCAAATCCACCATGGCTTCGATGATGTTGTCCCCGGCCCCCAGGATCTGGGGCAGCAGGTAGGTGAGGGGAATGGTCAGCAACAGGGGAAAGGCAATCTTCATCCAGGGTTTCCGGAACACCGGCAGGCTGTAGAACCGTCCGATATTCAGAGAGCCCTTATTGAAGGCCACTCCGATGAGCCCGGACACCAGTCCCAGGACGATCACCTGGGGCAGCAGGTCCACCGGCAGGATGGGCATCTTGGGAATGGTCAGCACCGTTTCCACCCCGAAGACCCAGTGGACTAGCACCGTGGTGGTCATGCAGGCCATCAGGGTGGGCGCCATGACAATGGCGGACAGGTTCTTGTGGATGGCTTCCATGGTAAACATCACCCCGGCCATGGGCGCGTTGAAAGCCGCCGCCAGCCCGGCTCCGGCGCCGCTGCTGATCAGGGCCCGTTTTTCCAGATTGGTGTTGTTCAGGGCGTCCCCCACTCCCTGTCCGGTCATGGCCCCGATCTGGACCGAAGGTCCTTCCCGGCCCATGGAAAGGCCGGCACCGATGCCCAGGGAAGTATCCAGCAGTTTTACCAGGATGACCCGGGCCCAGTGGGTGCTTTTCTCCAGCCCCAGCACAATGCCCCGGACCTGGGGGATGCCGCTGCCCCCAGCAATAGGAGCCCAGCGGACCAGGGCCGCGATCACCATGGCCACCAGAAGCAGGGCACCCACCCACAGCAGGGTATAGGCGGGAGGCACATTCTGGAGGAAATCCACCATCTTTGCCCGGTTCCGGGCCACAAAGCCCAGACAAAGCCGCAGTACCGTAATGCACAAGCCAGTAGCGATTCCCACCAGGATCCCTTCAAAAGCCAGCTTCAGTTTCAGGTTGGGAACATGGAGCATCCCCTGGAGGGTCTTCTCCCTTTCCTGCCCCTCCATCTTACAGGTCCTTGAACAGGCCGGTGAAGTCTAGCGTGGCGAAGTAATCCTTTTCGGTCTCTGCCCGGCGCAGCAGTTCCACGCTGCCGTCTTCCTTCAGCAGCAGTTCGGCACACCATAGCTTTGCATTGTAATTGTAGCCCATGGAGGAACCGTGAGCCCCGGCATCATGGATGAAGAGGTAATCCCCTTTGTCGATTTTCGGCAGCTTCCGGTCAATGGCGAATTTGTCGTTGTTTTCGCAGAGCCCGCCGGTTACATCATAGGTATGGTCGCAGGGTTCGTTTTCCTTCCCCAGCACCGTAATGTGATGATAGGCTCCATACATGGCCGGACGCATCAGGTTGGCAGCGCAGGCATCCACTCCCACATATTCCTTGTAGATGTGTTTGAAATGGAGGACCTTGGTGACCAGGGCCCCATAAGGACCAGTGACGAAACGACCCATTTCCGTAAACAGGGCCACATTCCCCATGCCGCCCGGTACCAGGACTTCTTCATAGACCTTCCGGACCCCTTCCCCGATAACAGCAATGTCGTTGGGGGTCTGTTCCGGACGGTAGGGGATCCCCACCCCGCCGGACAAGTTGATGAAGTCCACCGCCACACCGGTTTCCTTCTTCATGTCCACAGCCAGCTGGAACAGCTGACGGGCCAGTTCCGGATAGTATTCGTTGGTCACGGTGTTGCTGGCCAGGAAGGCATGGATACCAAAATGCTTCACACCCTTGGCTTTCAGGATCTTGAAGGCATCCCGGAGCTGGTCCCGGGTCATACCATACTTGGAATCCCCCGGGTTGTCCATGATGTCGTTGCCCAGGGCAAACAGTCCCCCGGGATTGAACCGGCAGCAGATGGTTTCCGGAATGGCCGCCACCTGTTCCAAGAAATCGATCATGGTGAAATCGTCCAGGTTGATGATAGCCCCCAGCTTGTACGCTTCCTGCATGTCTTTCACAGGAGTATCGTTGGAAGAGAACATGATGTCATGGCCCTTGAAGCCACACACATCGGACAGCAGCAGTTCCGGATAGGAAGAGCAGTCAGTGCCGCAGCCTTCTTCCTTCATGATCTTCAGGATGCCCGGCAGGGGTGTGGCCTTCACGGCAAAATATTCCCGGAAGCCCTTGTTCCAGGCAAAGGCTTTGTTGATGCTGCGCACCGTATCCCGGATGCCCTTTTCATCATAGACGTAAAAAGGTGTCGGATAGGTTTCAGCCAGTTTTTCAATCTGTTCTTTGGTGACGAATGGAACTTTTTTCATAATCAGTTATTCCCCCTCGATTTGGCTCAAGTCTCAGCTGAGCATCATACGGTCATTGTCCAGTGCAGAGCCGGACGCTTTTTCAAACAGGGCCAGCAGATCCGGTATGGTCAGCTTGGCCTTTTCTTCTGCATCCACATCCACCACGATCCGGCCGGCGTTCATCATGATCAGCCGGTTGCCGAACCGCAGCGCGTCTCTCATATTATGCGTTATCATGAGAGATGTCAAATGGTCCCGTTCGATGACTTTTTTTGTCATGTTCAGTACCTTTTCCGCCGTCTTGGGATCCAGCGCTGCAGTATGTTCGTCCAGGAGCAGGATCCGAGGCTTGTTCATGGCCGCCATCAAAAGGGTCAGGGCCTGCCTCTGTCCTCCGGACAGGAGTCCCACCCGGCTGGTGAGCCGATCTTCCAGTCCCAGGTCCAGTTCCTTCAGCATTTCCCGGAATTTTGCCCGGTCGCTGTCTTTCAAAGCCCAGGAAAGCCCCGGCGTCTTGCCCCGGCGAGAGGCAATGGCCAGGTTCTCCTCGATCATCATCCCGGCCGCCGTGCCCATCATGGGATCCTGGAACACCCTGCCGATGTACCGGGCCCGTTTGTGTTCCGGCATCTTGCTCACATCCACTCCGTCGATGAGGATCTGCCCTCCATCGATGGGGAATACCCCGGCAATGGAGTTCAGCAGGGTAGATTTCCCAGCCCCGTTGCCCCCGATGATGGTGATGAAATCTCCTGGTTCCATATGCAGGTTCACATCGGTCAGGGCTTTCTTTTCGTTGACCGTCCCCGGGAAGAACGTTTTGGATAAATGTTTGATATCCAGCATCAAATTCCCGCCTTTCTGCTTTGGAACTTCCCTTTGACCATGGGCAGGCTCAGGGCAATGGCTACCAGCACCGCCGTAAACAATTTCAGGTCATTGGGCGGCATCCCCATCTGCAGGACGATGGCAATCACCAGGCGGTAGACGATGGACCCCAGGATCACGGAAATCAAAGAATTCTTGAAGCTCCGGGTGCCGAAAAGCACTTCCCCGATGATCACAGAAGCCAGACCGATGACGATGGTCCCCACCCCCATGCCCACATCGGCAAAGCCGTTGCTCTGGGCCACCAGGGACCCGGCTACAGCCACCAGGGCATTACTGAAGAACAGGCCGATGAGCAGCATGACATTGGTATCCACTCCCTGGGCTCGGATCATCTGGGGATTATAGCCGGTAGCCCGGATAGCGGCCCCGATTTCCGTACCGAAGAACCAGTACATCAAAACAGAGAACAGGATACAGGAAATCAGGCCCACCAGCAGCACGGCCTGGGAATAAGCCACCCCCAGGGTGCTTTCCACCATGGTAAAGGCCGTTTCTTTTCCCAAGAGGGAAATATTGGCCTTCCCCATGATCCGCAGGTTCACAGAATACAGGGCGATCATGGTCAGGATCCCTGCCAGGAGGGCGGGGATCCGCAGTTTCGTGTGGAGCAGGCCCGTAACCACACCGGCCACACCGCCTGCCAGAGCAGCCGCCAAAATAGCAGCCACCGGGTTCACATCCTTTACCAGCAAGGTCACAGCGACGGAAGCTCCCAAAGGGAAAGAGCCTTCTACGGTCAGATCTGCAATATCCAGCACCCGAAACGTGATATAGACGCCCAGAGCCAGGAGAGACCATAAAAGGCCCTGGGAAATAGTCGGCAATAAAAGATCGAACATGGATTATTTGGCTCCTTTGGCTTCTTTCAGGATATCATCCGGGATCGTCAGGCCCAATTTCTTGATTTGTGCCTCATTCAGCGTAACAGTGAAGGTCTTCTGGGCCTGGATAGCCATATTCTGGGGCTTGGCTTTACCGGACAGGATATCTGCAGCCATTTCCCCGGTCTGGAAGCCCAGTTTGTAGTAATCGATGCCCAGGGTGGCCACGCCGCCGGCCTTGGTCATCCCGGCTTCCCCGCAGAATACAGGGATCTTGGCTTCATCGGTGATCTTGATCAGGTTGGGCATAGCAGAAGCCAGCACATTGTCCGTAGGTACGTAGACTGCATCCACTTTGCCCACCAGGCTCTGGGCTGCCTGCTGGATATCGTTCACACTGGAAACCGTCGCTTCTACCGTCTTCAGGCCCCGGGCGGCCGCAGCCTTCTTGGCCAGATCGATCTGGAGCTGGGAGTTCACTTCACTGGAATTGTAGATGAAGCCCACTGTCTTAGCCTTGGGCATGATCTTCACCAGGAGCTCGATCTGGGCTTCCACTGGATTCATATCCGTGGTCCCGGTCACGTTGGTCCCCGGCTGGCTGTTGTCCTTCACCAGCTTGGCTACTTTATAATCCGTGATGGCCGTGCCTACGATTGGGATCTCCTTAGTGGCATTGGCCATGGTCTGGGCCGCTGGCGTAGCGATGGTACACACCAGGTCCACCTTGTTGCTGACGAACCGCTGGGCGATGGTCTGGAGATTGGACTGATCGCCCTGGGCGTTCTGTTTGTCGAACTTCAGGTTCTTCCCTTCTTCGAAGCCCTTGGATTTCAGGCCGTCCACAAACCCCTTGTTGGCCGCATCCAGAGCCGGATGTTCCACCAGCTGCAGGATCCCTACATTATATGTCTTGTTTTTCGAAGCCTGTTTCTTGCTATCCCCGCCACAGCCGGCAGCGCCCAGCAGCATGGCGATCATGGCCAGAGCGGCCACCACTTTTACACTTTTCTTCATGATTCTTCCCCTCCTGCTCTTATTTCACAATGGCAGCACCCTTCAGGACATCTTCCGGAAGCGTGATCCCCAAGGTCTTGGCCGTAGTTTCGTTCACGGTCACTTTCATATCCTTCTGTTTTTCGATAGCCATAGTCTGGGGTTTGGCTTCCCCTTTCAGGATCTTGGCTGCCATCAGGCCAGTCTGGTATCCCAGTTTGTAGTAATCGATGCCGATAGTGGCTAGGGCTCCGCTCTTGACCACTCCTTCTTCTCCGCAGATTACCGGGACCTTGGCCGGATTAGTGATCTTGGCCAGCACCGGCATAGCGGAAGCGATCACATTGTCCGTAGGTACATAGATGGCATCTACCTGGCCTACTAGGCTCTGGGCGGACTGCTGGATATCATTCACACTGGAAACCGTCGCTTCCCGTACGGTGAGCCCCTTGGCTTCCGCCAGCTCTTTCATCTTCTTAACCTGGATCTGGGAGTTGATTTCGCTGGAATTGTACAGGATACCGATGGTCTTGGCCTTGGGCACGATCTTTAGCAGCAGATCCAGCTGTTTGTCGATGGGATTCATATCTGTAGTCCCCGTCACATTGGTCCCCGGTTTCTCCGGATCCTTCACCAGCTTGGCTTCCTTGTAATCCGTGATGGCCGTCCCCACAATGGGGATGTCTCGCGTCACATTGGCCACGGTCTGGGCCGCCGGCGTGGCGATGGCACAGATCAGATCTTCCTTATTGTTGGCGAACCGTTGAGCAATGGTCTGGAGATTGGACTGATCCGCCTGGGCATTCTGCCGGTCCAGGGCCAGATTCTCCCCTTCCTTGAACCCGCCAGCGGCCAGTCCGTCCACGAACCCCTTGTTGGCCGCATCCAGGGCCTGGTGTTCCACCAGCTGGACCACACCTACTTTTACGTTCTTCTTTCCCCCGGTCTTCTGGGTGCTCCCACAGCCTGCTGTCAGTCCTACAGCCAGTGCCGCCATCAGGAGAACCCCTTTCTTCCACATTTTCATCTCTGCTTTCCTTCTTTCCTTCCTGATTCCTGTGAACGTTTCTGAGATCACGGGTTGGTCTATTGTTTCATTCTAACATATCCCGGCCCCAGGAGCAACGAAACGGGGCATTTTGCCCCGTTTTTTTCTGCCGTTCATTTTGTTTTGTAACATGGAAAGGATTTTTTACAAAGTCACGAAAAAATTAATCTCCCAGCAGGGAACATAGGGATGGCGGCGGAGATAGATTTTGTATTCCGGCACCAGGTTCCACACCTCCAGGGGGATTTCCCACAGATCGTCATCGTGGTGGTAGCCCGCCAACAGCATTTTGGGCCGGCAGCGGCGGATCACCCGGGCCCCTCCAGCCAGGGCTTCCTTTTCCACCCCTTCCACGTCCATTTTCACGCAGGTCAGGGGCCGGTCCCCCACCAGGTCGTCCAGGCAGGTGACCTTCACCTCTTTTTTGCTCCCCCGTTCCAAGGAGGACATCCGGCCGCCCCGGGCCGCAAAAGGCAGCGTCGCTGACTGGGCCCAGATGCCTTCAGGAACCAGGGTGCAGCGGCCCAGCTGTTCTTCTTCCACGAATTTCTGGAGCTTGGCGAAGTTCTTCGGGTCCGGTTCCACCCCGTACAGGTGGTCATAATGGCCCCCGGTCAGCTCCAGGAATTCCCGGAGGGTATCCCCATTGTAAGCCCCCAGATCCCCGTAGCTTTCCTCTTCTCCAAAGGAGAACAGGGTTTCCAGATCCTGCCGTCGATCCGTGGTCCGGGCCAAGTATTCCAGCTTCCCGGTGAGCTTGTACCGGAGGATGTCCTCCATCACCTGCCGGCTGGCATCGTCCGCCAGCTTCTCATACACCCGTTCCAGCACGCCCCGATTTTCCCGGATCCAGCCGGGAGTCACCACCTGGGTATCCCCGAACAGGGGCAGATGGGGGGCATAGGTTTCCTGTTCCCGGGCCAGATGGAAGAACCGCCGGAGGATTTCCGGCCGTTCGCTGGCAAAGGCGATGAGGATCACAAAGGATCCCAATTCCGCTTTCATTTCCTTGTAGGTCTTCACTTTGTATCCCCGGAACTGCTGTCCCCGGACGAATTCATCGCTGGCAAAGACTCCAGCTACCAGGATCCCCCCTGCGGCGCAGCGGTCCAGGATGGCGTCTGCTCCGTTACCCATGCCATAGAGGACGATGGGCTTTTGTACAGTCCGGAGATAATCCCACAGATAGGGTTCCCGTTCCAGCGTTTCAATGGTTGTCATGGTTGGTTCCTTTCTTTCCAGTCGCCGGTATGGCTGCCTGGATCCCTTTGGGCACCGGCTGCTGCCGGGCGATCTTCGCCCATTCCTGGAGCCGGCCGGCAATCTGCAACGCGAGTTCCCCGGTATTCCCGGTAACCTGATTGTCCTGGGGATAGACCCGGAGCACCCGGATATCTTCGTAATAAATATCGCTCCACCGGTCCCCGTCAATGGTCATGAAATGGGATTCATCCAGATTCCCCCGTTTCCAGGCCAGATACAGGGCCCCGGCCATGAGCCGGGCCCGGTATTCCGGTTTGTCGTAGCCGGCGGTCTCCGTAACGGGGAACGACCAGCTGCCCAGGCTCACAACGGCGGTGCCGTCCTGCTTCACCGTGACTTTTTCCGGGATGGCCAGGGGTTCCGTCCATTTCAGGGTCTTGGCCATCCGTACTTCCGGTTCCGGATGGGAGGCGAAGAGCCCATACCCCGGGTTCCCCATGTCTTTGCTCATATCTTCCAGCTTGGCCATGGTCACATAGGATCCATAGGGATTGTACCCAGCCAAGGTAGAGAGCCGGAAGCCCTCCTGATCCGCCTCCCGTTCATCCTTCCGGCTGTAGCCGGCCATCAGGGCCTGGCTGGCAGTGGAAGCCAGCACCATCCCGGCCCCCGGGTCCCCGGAGGCCACTCCCGCCAGAAGGGTCAGGAGGGACAGGGCCATCTGCTGTTCCATCTGGTGGACCGTGTGGCGTTTTTCGATATGGCCGATTTCGTGGCCCAGTACCGCCGCCAGCTCATCGTCACTGGTCATGTAGTCCAGGAGCCCCTTGTACACATAGATGAAGCCGCCGGGGCAGGCCAGGGCATTCACATCCGGGGTGTTCAGCACCTTGAAGGTGTAGGCCAGGTCCGGCCGGGTACCGTTCTGGAGCAGTTTCTTCCCGATCCGATCCACCCGCTCCTGGATCTCGTCATCCTGGACCAGGCCGTACTGGTTCTCCAGTTGCCGGGCCACCTGCTGCCCCATTTCCACTTCCTGTTTCTGGCTGATCATGGCCGCCTGGCTCTGAGGCACCGGCAGCACCATCAGCAGGCAGAAAATCAGGATTCCTAATAATTTCCGCATAGCAATTCCTCCTGCATCCATATCTTGTTATTATACATGATGGAAGAGAGAAGGGGCTGTGAAAAAATAAAGAATCATTTTTTCACAGCCCGGTCACTGGTCGAAGGAGGGCCGCCGGGCCTGCGGCCTTTCATTGTATGATGCCGGATGCGGGCGCACCGGGCGGGATCGTTTCACGACCCTTGGTGCGCACCCTACGATCCCGTGTTCTTCACTCTTCACTCTGCACTCCCCTTCGTGTTATGATGATAACAACGACTTTAACGAAAGCGAGGCATTGCTGTGCGATTCTTACATACTTCTGACTGGCATCTGGGCCGGATCTTCCATGGTCTCCATCTGCTGGAGGACCAGCGAGCGGCCCTGGACCAGATCCTGGACCTGGCCCGGGAATACCGGGTGGATGCTCTGCTGGTGGCTGGAGATATCTATGACCGGGCCGTCCCCCCCACGGAAGCGGTGAACCTGCTGGATGAGACCCTCCGCCGTCTGGTGCTGGATCTGAAGATCCCCGCCCTGCTCATTGCCGGGAACCACGACAACCCGGACCGGCTGAACTTCGGCCAGGCCCTGTTTGCCGCCCGGCAGCTGTACATTACGGG
The DNA here is from genome assembly GCF_052216985.1 of Acidaminococcus nyctereutis. NCBI lineage: Bacteria > Bacillati > Bacillota > Negativicutes > Acidaminococcales > Acidaminococcaceae > Acidaminococcus > Acidaminococcus nyctereutis. Next base: position 27,247 of record NZ_JBQOUY010000003.1, on the reverse strand, counting down.
ACCGGTGGACCCGGCCACCCATCCGGTGGTGCTGGAAGATGCCGACGGCCCGGTATACTTTGCCCCCCTGCCCTACTGCGAACCCCTGACCGCCACAGAGCTCAGCAGAGAAAAGAAGCCCACCCACGAAGCGGCTCTCCAGTGGCAGGTGGAGACCATCCTCCGGCAGATCCCCTCCCGGGCCCGGAAAGTGGCCCTGGCCCATGTATTCCTCACCGGCGCCCGGACCACTCCGGACAGCGAACGGCCCCTGGCTGCCGGTGGGGCCACTACCGTGAGTATGGACTGCTTCAAAGACTTCCACTACACCGCCCTGGGCCATCTCCATGTCTGCCAGAACAACAGTCCCCGGATCCGGTACTGCGGCTCCCTGCTGAAATATTCCTTTGCGGAAGCCAGCCAGAAAAAGGCCGTCCACATTGTGGACCTGGACGCCAAAGGGGATGTTTCCGTGGAAACCGTCCCCCTGACCGCCCCTCACGAACTGGCGGTGCTGAAGGGGGAATTCCGGGACCTTCTAGAACACCCCCGTACCGACCATCTCCAGGACTATCTCCAGATCCAGCTGACGGACAGCGTGCCCATCCTGGATGCCAAGCACCGGCTGGAACAGGTGTACCCCCAGATCCTCCAGCTGGGCTATGAACGGCTCCAGCCCCTGGAAAAGGAAGAAACCGCCACCGCCCAGCGAAAGGGTCTTTCCACCGACGACCTATTCCAGGCCTTTTTCCGAGAAGTCCAGGGCCGGGACCTGACGGAAGGGGAAAAAGCCCTGTTCCACCAGATCGCCGACGAAGTGAGCCAGGAAGGGAGGAATGCCTGATGCGTCCCCTGGAACTTGTGATGAACGCCTTCGGCCCCTACGCCGGAGAGGAAACCATTGATTTCACCCGGCTGGGGGAGAACCGGTTCTTCCTGATCACCGGCCCCACCGGCAGCGGCAAGACCACCATCCTGGATGCCATTACCTTTGCCCTGTACGGCACCGCCAGTGGGGATCTCCGGGACAACCGTTCCCTGCGCAGCGACTACGCCACCCCGGATCGGAAGACGGAAGTCCGGTTCACCTTCCGGAACCAGGACCGGACCTATGAAGTGACCCGGACCCCGGAACAGGTGTTGAACAAACAGCGGGGCGAAGGGACCCGGACGGTGCCGGCGGGGGCCTCCCTGGTGGAGCTCCTGCCGGAGGGCGAACGGAAAGTCCTGGGCACCTCCAACAGCGCCGTGACCCGGGCAGTGGAACAGCTCCTGGGCTTCCAAGCCCGGCAGTTCCGGCAGCTGATGGTGCTGCCCCAGGGAGAATTCCGCCGATTCCTGGTGGCCGATTCCAAAGAGCGGAAGACCATCCTGGAAACCCTGTTCAAGACCGGCCAGTACAGTGCCCTGGAAGACGCCCTGGATGCCCGGGCCAAAGTCCTGAAAAAGCAGCACGAGGAATGCCGGCAGAAATACCAGTTGCTCCTGGAAAGTGCCGGCACCGACAGCCCTGCCGCCCTGAAACAGCGGATCCAGGAAGAACAGCAGCAGGCCAAAGACCTGGAAGCCCAGGCCGCCCAGGCCCAGAAAGCCGCTTCTGCCGCCCTGGAAGCCTTCCAGCAGGGACAGCAGCTGGCTTACACCGTCCAGCGCTGGCAGGAAGGCCAGAAACGGAAAGAGGCCCTGGCCGCCCAGGCGGACACCATCCGGGACCTGCAGCAGAAGATCCGGTGGCTGGACGAAGCCCTGAAGCTCCATCCCATTTACGACCGGACCCGGAAAGCCAAGGCCCAGCTGGATACCGCCCAGGCCCTGCTCCAGAAAGCCCGGGAAGACCTCCAGTCCGCCCAGGAGCGGCTCCGGCAGCAACTGGCCTCCGCCACGGAAACCAACACCCACGCCCTCCAGGAACAAATGGCCCGGGTCCGGGAACAGCTGGCCCGGATGACCGCCGTTTCCGGGGAAACGGTGCGGCTGGCCCAGACCCTGGTTCCCGGTGAGCCCTGCCCGGTGTGCGGTTCCCCGGACCATCCCCAGCCTGCCACCCAGACCCGGAAGGCCCAGGAGGAACTGGCCCGGAAGACCCGGGCCATGGAAGAGGAAATCGCCCGGCTGAACCGGAAGCAGAAGGCCCTGGAAAAAGCCCAGAAGGAAGCGGACCAGGCCGCCGGCTCCTGCAAAACCGCCGAAGAGAACCTGGCTGGCGCCCAGCAGGCCTTTGAAGCAGACCGGGAGGCCTACAAGACCGCCCTGGACCAGTCTCCCTTCCCGGACCAGCACACCTTCGTGGCGGCCCACAAGGCCCTGGCCAGCAAGCCTCTGTGGCAGGAACAGGTGGACCGGTACCGGCAGCAGGCGGACAGTCTCCAGGGGGAACTGAAGATCCTAGCCGACCAGCTGAAGGACAAGACCCCGCCGGACCTGGCTCCCCTCCAGGAAGCCGTCCGGCAGACCGGCAGCACCGCCCACACCCTGGCCACCCGGACCGGTGCCCTCCAGGAAGCCCTCCGCCGGGAAGAAGCGGCCCTGAAGCAGCTGGAAAAACTGGAAAAGGAACTGGACCGGCTCCAGGAAGCCTACGGACCCATCGGTCTCCTGGCCTCCACCGCCAAAGGGGACAACAGCCGGAAACTGACCTTCTCCTCCTTTGTGCTCCAGGCCGTCCTGGACGATGTGCTCCAGACCGCCAACCTGCGGCTGGGCAAGATCAGCCAGGGCCGCTACAGCCTGTACCGGAGCCAGGACATCGTGGATGCCCGGAAGGAACAGGGGCTGGGCCTGGAAATCATGGACGCCTTCACCGGCCAGGCCCGGGCGGTGACCACCCTGTCCGGCGGGGAGATCTTCTTCACCTCCCTCTCCCTGGCCCTGGGGCTGTCCGATGTGCTGGAATCCTACGCCGGAGGCCTGCACCTGGATACCATCCTGGTGGACGAAGGGTTCGGTTCCCTTGACCCGGAAACCCTGGACAGCGCCATCAGCGCCCTGCTGGAACTCCAGAAAGGAGGACGGCTGGTGGGGATCATCTCCCACGTGGCCGAACTGAAAGAAAGGATCTCCGCCCAGCTGGAAATCATCCCCACCAATCAGGGAAGCACCACCCGGTTCAGGGTATGAAAAAAGGGGGTGTGAAAAAATTCACACCCCCGTCACTTGTCACTTGCCTATGGAAAGAACCCGTGGCTAACGGGTTCTTTCGAATAAAAATAGGACTATGCTTTTCTTTTAATCTGTTGCTTGTCTAGCGTTTTTCTGGAGAAGCAAGGACAAAGCCAAGGGTGCGTCCGAGCCAGCATCATACAATGGAAGGCAGCCGTAGCCCGGCTGCCTTCCTTCGTCCAGTGACAAGTGACAATTGACCAGTGACAGGGGTGTTGCACACAACGTGCAACACCCCTTTTTTACACCCCTCTCATCTCCGGATCCCAGATGATCTTGTGGAGCTGGACCTGGACGCGGACCTGGGCCAGTTTGTGTTCCCGGACGAATTCCACCAGTTCCCTGGGTTCGAGGGCTCCGTACACCGGGGATACGTACACCTGGCTCCGGAGGGTGTATTCCCGGAGTACCCGGTCCATATCCTCCAGGTCCTCCCGGCTGCCCACCACGAATTTCACCACATCCTCCCCGGTGAGCCGGGTGAGATTTTCCAGCCGCATCCGTCCCCGCATCCCAGAAGAAGGGGATTTCACATCCATGGTGTAGAAAAGGCCTTTGGGCCGTTCTTCCAGCAGGGGCACCGCTCCGTTGGTCTCGATGTTCACTTCGTATCCTTCCCGGGAAAGGGTCCTGCACAGGCTGTCCAGGGGCTGGAGTAACGGTTCTCCCCCAGTAAGGGTCACCTTTTTCCAGGGATAGCGGCGGATCCGTACCAGCAGCACTTCCTCCGTCAGGTGTTCCCGGGCATCGGACGTTTCCAGGGCATAGCCGGTGTCACAATAGCTGCACCGCAGGTTGCAACCGGCAAAACGGACGAACACCGCCATGGCTCCGGTCCGCTTTCCTTCTCCTTCGATGGAATCGAACAGTTCCACCACAGGAAATGTTTCAGTCTTCATAAATGGCCACGTTCCCTTCCGATTCTTGGACGGAAACCCGGGTGCAGAAGGGGATCTGGTCATGGATCCATTTGGCAATGTTTTCCGCCGTGGGATTGGTTTTCACAATATCGTTGATAAAGGCATGGTCCAGTTTCATCACCACATCCTTGATGTGGGTGAAATCCACCACCATCCCGCTTTCATCCAGTTCTTCCCGCCGGCAGGTCACATCGATGATCCAGTTGTGGCCGTGGAGACGGGTGCATTTGCTTTCATAAGGCAGCTGGAGGCAGTGGGCCCCGCTGACTTCGATCCGTTTGGTTACCGTATACATATTCAGTCCTCCAGTGCCGGGTCTTTCACCCCGTTGGCGGCAAAGGCCCGGGCCCGGTCGATGCAGGTACCACAGGTGCCGCAGGGTTTGTCCCCGCCTTCATAACAGCTCCAGGTCAGTTCATAGGGAGTATGGAGCTCCAGCCCCCGTTTCACCACGCCGGCCTTGCTGCAGCTGGCAAAGGGCGCCACAATATGGCACTGGTTGTAGGTGCCCAGGGAAATGGCCTTTCCCATGGCCTCGATGAAGGCTTCACTGCAGTCCGCATAGGCGTTTCCCGCCGCATCGTCCGCATGGGCGCCGATGAAAATAGACACATCGTCCTTTTCATAGATGCTCATGGCCAAGCTGGCCACCGCGGACAGCATCAGGCCGTTCCGGAAGGGCACGTAAGTGGATACCTTCCCTTCCCCATTTTCCGCAATCTGCTGTTCATAGCTTTCGTGGACGATTTCTTCCGTGGAATGGTCCAGCAGGGAGCAGTTGGAATACTGGAAAATCTTGGACAAGTCCAGTTCGTAATGGGCCAGTCCGTAATACTCCGCCACCTTCCGGGCACATTCCAGTTCCTTCCGGTGTTTCTGGCCGTAAAAAATGGAAACGGTGGAAACGTTTTCCTTGCCGAATCCTTCCACTGCCACAGAGACGCAGGTGGTGGAATCCACCCCGCCGCTGGACAGGACCAGGGCTTTCTTATTCATGGACAAAGGCCTCCATTCTCCGCTGGGCCATGTCTTTGTAGTCCGGCTGGTAATATACCGCGAAGGGAAGGATGCTGATGCCGCCCCGAGGATTGAAATAGCCGGCCACTTCCAGGTATTTGGGCTGGAGCAGCTTCACCAGGTCATTTTTGATGATGTTCACGCAGTCTTCGTGGAAATCCCCGTTGTTTCGGAAAGAAAACAGGTAGAGTTTCAGGGATTTGCTTTCCACCAGCTTGTGGTCCGGGATGTAGCTGATCACGATCCGGCCGAAATCCGGCTGGCCGGTTTTGGGGCAGAGGCTGGTGAATTCCGGGCAGTTCAGCTTCACCATGTAGGGGGCTTCCTCATGTTTGTTGGGGAAGGATTCCAGCACTTCCGGGGCATAGGTGTTCTGGTACACCGTATGGCCACTGCCCAGTTCGGTCACGCCGCGCAGTTCTTCTTCAGTTCTCATCGTTCATTCCTCCAAAAAGTACAGTTCTGGAAAGATCCGCAGCCGGAAAAAACAGTTCCGTGCAGACTCACAAACTTAAATTATATCGTATCTTGGAACAAAAAGAAAGATGGGGACCCAATCCGTTGATAAAGAGGGGAGTTATCCACGAAAACGTGGATAACTCCCCTCTTTATCAACATCTATCCCCTAAACCTTCTCAGCCCAGGTGTTTTTCCAGGCCCAGGACGGCCAACCTCACGCAGTCATCACAGGAACAGAGCATCTTGCCGGTTTCCACGCCCTTCAATTCTTTGCACAGAGTGGCTCCAGCTTTTTCCCGAAACTCCTGGAGAATATCGTTCATCACCAGTTTGGGCTCCCGACCGCTTTTGTCCAGGAAGCCCAGCACCACTGCCGCCCCGGTCAACGCTCCACAGGTGGCTTCCATACCGCCCATGCCGGAACCGAAAGCGGCTCCCAGGGCCCGGAGTTCTTCCGTGGATTTTCCCAATCTGTCTTGATAAGCCAGGATCACCGCCTGGGCACAGTTATTATGCACTCCGGCAGCATGTTTCAGGGCTACAGCCTGTTCCGCCCGCGTTGTTGTTTCTATCATTGTATCAGCTCCCCCTCACAAAATACTGTATCTATTATACTAATTCTGTTCCGCAGGAACAACTACATCCCGCAGCCGTTCATTTCAGATTCCACAGTTCCTGCGATTTCTTTGTTCCTGGGCCCAGCTCCGGCGGCTCCGGGGTTCTCCCAGCACCAGGGACCAGAGCATCCCCTGGCGCAGGCCCCCGGACAGGGCCGGATACCGGACCGGGTCCGGTCGTCTTTTCTGGATTTCCGCCACTTGAGGTGCTACGGTGGGCTTCAAATCCCGGATTTCTTCCACCAGATCACTGCGCACTGGCTTCACAGACGGCTGGAGGGGCAGTTCTTTTACAGCCGGAGCCTGGGCCTCCTCACAGACAAAGGGACCAGGATCCTTTCGAGAAGCCGGAGGAGGGACCCTTTTCTGCGGTCGCTTTTTCTTTTTCAGCATCTGGGTCCCCAATAGGAACAAAATCCATACCAGGAACAGCAGCAGATCACTTCTCATGATGGCCTCCCGTTATTTTTCCGGTTTCCGGGTAGCCGGCAGCTCATCCTGCTGGGGCGTCACCAAGCTTTCCCGCATTTTCGTATCGGCCATCAGGTTCTTCAGCTGGTAATAATCCATGGCCCCCAGATGGCCTTCCCGCAGGGCCTGGGCCAGGGCTTCCGGCACCTGGGCCTGGGCTTCTACCACCTTAGCCTGCATTTCCTGGGTATAAGCCCGCATCTCCTGTTCCTTGGCCACAGCCATAGCCCGCCGTTCTTCCGCTTTGGCCTGGGCGATGTTCTTGTCCGCTTCCGCCTGATCCGTCATCAGCTGGGCCCCGATGTTCCGCCCTACATCCACATCAGCGATGTCGATGGACAGGATCTCGAAAGCGGAGCCCGCATCCAGGCCCTTGCTCAGGACGGTCCGGGAAATGTGATCTGGGTTTTCCAATACATCCGTGTGTTCTTCCGAAGAGCCTACGGTGGTGACGATACCTTCCCCTACCCGGGCGATGATGGTGCTCTCCCCGGCGCCCCCCACCAGCCGGTCGATATTGGCCCGCACCGTGACCCGAGCCCGTACCTTCAGTTCGATGCCGTTCTTGGCCACGGCCGAAATCAGCGGGGTCTCGATGACTTTGGGGTTGACGCTCATCTGGACTGCTTCCAACACATCACGACCTGCCAGATCGATGGCCGCCGCCCGTTCAAAGGTCAGGGGGATGGTCGCCCGTTCCGCCGCGATCAAGGCGTCCACCACCCGGTCCACGTCGCCGCCGGCCAGATAATGGGCTTCCAGCTGATCCACGTTCACATCCAGTCCGGCCTTATTGGCTTTCACCAGGGGCAGGATGATCTTGGAAGGGACGACCCGGCGCAGCCGCATCCCCACCAGGGTAAAGATATGGACATTGACCCCAGCAGCCATGGCAGAGATCCACAGGCCCAGGGGGACGAAATGGAGGAACAGGATGATGATGACCAGGATGGCCACCAGGAATACCGTGCTGCCTAAAATCGCAATCATATTTTTTCCTCCTTTCGGACTACGGTCCGACCGCCAGTCACAGCTACCACCCGGACAGCTGTCCCCGGTTCATAGAATTCGCCTTCGGTGATCACATCCACCAGTTTTCCATCGATCAGGGCCCGGCCGGAAGGGCGGAGTACCGTCTGGGCCACGCCGGTTTTCCCCAATAGGTCTTTCCGTTCCGCATTGCCCGTATAGCCTCGGGCTGCCGTGGAACGGAGATGGAGGGTCACTTGGCGTCCCAGCCAGCTTCCCGATCCCTGACGGATCAGCCACCATCCCAGCAGCACCAGTACCAACAGCAGACCGCCCACCAGGGCCGCTGCCTGAGCCGTAGCTCCCAGGAAGAAATACAGGGAACCCAGAAGACACAGGATGCCGCTGATGCCAAAGATCCCGAAACCGGGGATGAATCCCTCAATGATCAGCAGCACAACCCCTACAAAAAACAGTTGCATTGCCATAAGAACCCTCCTTTCCCAAAGATGAACAGGGATTGATGAGTATATTCGAGGCGGAAAGGAAAATCCCTGCTTTCACCCCAAAATCGGGAAGCGGGCGGCTCTGGCAACATTTTGCTTCGCAAAAGTTTTGAGCCGCCCCTACGGATTTATACCGATGGTTCGTCGATCTTTGTAGGGTGCGCACCAAGGGTCGTGAAACGATCCCGCCCGGTGCACCCGTCCCACGGTCCTATGGGTTCCCCCCGTCCATCGTCACCCGCACCGTAGGGGCTGACCCAGGGTTGCAGAGCAATCCCGCCTGGTCAGCCCATCCCACGGTCCTATGGGTTCCCCCCGTCCATCGTCACCCGCACCGTAGGGGCTGACCCAGGGTTGCAGAGCAATCCCGCCTGGTCAGCCCATCCCACGGTCCTATGGGTTCCTCCCGTCCATCGTCACCCGCACCGTAGGGGCTGACCCAGGGTTGCAGAGCAATCCCGCCTGGTCAGCCCATCTCACGGTCCTATGGGTTCCTCCCGTCCATCGTCACCCGCACCGTAGGGGCTGACCCAGGGTTGCGGTGCAATCCCGCCTGGTCAGCCCGTCCCAGTCTCCTGGAGGTCCAGGCTCCTCCGTTCCCACCTCCTGGAGGGTCTTACTCCTTTGCCCTGTATTCCCTGTCCAATGTCCATTTTCTGGGATTGTTGGCCATGTATTCCCGCACCTCAGCCAAATCCCTGGGAGTGCGGATGAGATGATCGTAGTATCCCCTCTGCCAGATCCCTTTTCCCCATTGCCTGCTGACCGTTTCCTTCAACAATCCAACAAACCTGCCCAGGGTGATGATTTTCCCCCTGGCAGTCCGTTCCCGTTGAATCAGCATATGCAGATGATTGGGCATCAGGACCGCGTCCGTGATGGTAATTCCCGGTCTGCTGTCCTTCATGTTTTCGATGGCCTCCAGCACGGAATTTCCAACAGGTGTGGGATGCAGAAAGCCATTTTCAATGAAGCCAAAAATCAGTGCCTTCCGGGCAGAGCATAAAGTTACGAAGACTATGCCATTTTGTTCGTAGACGGCCGATTGCAGCCGGATATTTTTTCGTTGAGGGTAATTGAGGTTGTTGAGAATCATGAGTCCCTCCTGATGTGAATATTTGTTCGTACATTGTCGTTTTGTTCATTATATCACAGGGAATAATTATTGCAATAGTCGGATAATTTTCTCGTCTCTCCAGGAAGCGGGCGGCTCTGGCAACATTTTGCTTCGCAAAAGTTTTGAGCCGCCCCTACGGATTTATACCGATGGTTCGTCGATCTTTGTAGGGTGCGCACCAAGGGTCGTGAAACGATCCCGCCTGGTCAGCCCATCTCACGGTCCTATGGGTTCCTCCCGTCCATCGTCACCCGCACCGTAGGGGCTGACCCAGGGTTGCGGTGCAATCCCGCCTGGTCAGCCCATCTCACGGTCCTATGGGTTCCTCCCGTCCATCGTCACCCGCACCGTAGGGGCTGACCCAGGGCTGCGGAGCAATCCCGCCTGGTCAGCCCATCCCACAGTCCTATGGGTTCCCCCGGCCATCGTCACCCGCACCGTAGGGGCTGACCCAGGGTTGCGGAACAATCCCGCCTGGTCAGCCCATCCCACGGTCCTATGGGTTCCCCCCGTCCATCGTCACCCGCACCGTAGGGGCTGACCCAGGGTTGCGGTGCAATCCCGCCTGGTCAGCCCGTCCCAGTCTCCTGGAGGTCCAGGCTCCTCCCCCGCTCCCATTCAGACACAATAAAAAGACGATACAGCGTTACGCGTGTATCGTCTTCTTTTGTGGTGGGCGCTAACAGGATCGAACTGCTGACATTCTGCTTGTAAGGCAGACGCTCTCCCAGCTGAGCTAAGCGCCCATAAGTTGGTGACCGGAGGGGGAATCGAACCCCCGATACCGCCGTGAAAGGGCGGTGTCTTAACCGCTTGACCATCCGGCCAAAAAAAATGGTGATCCGCCAGAGGATCGAACTCTGGACACCCTGATTAAGAGTCAGGTGCTCTACCAGCTGAGCTAGCGGACCATCATGTCTTTGGCTTCATCAACCGTCGACTATGTTAGTATACAAGATTCTTCCGAATTTGGCAACCCCTTTTTTGAAAAAATATCTACTTTTTTCTGCTGAGCCAGCGATGGGCTGCCTTCAGCACCTGCTCCACAGTCAGGTCCCGCATACAGCGCATGTCGTCGCAATGGTGCTTCATGCCCTTGCGGCAGCCGTCGCAGGGAGGATCCGCCCGAACGATGGAGGCCAGTCTGGTATAGGGTCCATACAGCTCCGGATGGCTGGGTCCATACATGGCTACAATGGGCACCTTCTGGCTGATAGCCACGTGCATGGGGCCACTGTCATTGGTGATGATCAGGCTGCACCGGCTCATGGCTGCTGCCAATTCTCCCAGAGAAAACTTTCCCGTAGCCACCATGGGTTTACTCTTCATGAAGGAAACCGCTTCCTGGACCATCTCCTCATCCATGGGGCCCCCGAAGAATACCGTCCGGCAGCCTTCTTTCGCCAGGGTATCCGCCACCTGGGCAAACCGTTCCGGGGCCCACCGTTTGGTCACCACGGCACTGCCGATATTGAATCCCACTACTTTCTCTCCCGGCTGGAGATTCTGGGCTGTCCAAAAGGCTTCTGCCTTCGCCTTGTGCTCCGGCCCCGGAAACACTTCCAATCCGTTGTGCTGGGGGTGTTCCACACCGATCCGCTTCAGCACATCCAGGTACATATCCGCTGCATGGATTTTCCGGTTCAGCTTCAGCCAGGGATGGAAGAATCCCCGGAAGAGAAAATGGGACGCCCCCACTTTGACCGGCACCACCGCCATGGCATCGATGAAGGAACACCGTTCATTGGGATGCAGATTGATCAGCACATCGAAATGGGCGTCAGTGATCCTCCGGCTCATGGCCCACAGGGCCCGGAGGTTGTTGTCCTTCCCTTTTTTATCGATGGTCCACACATGGTCGATATTGGGGTTGTATTCCACGATTTCCTTCAGTTTCTCATCCACCAGATAGGTGATCTCCGCTCCAGGAGCCGCCTTCCGCAGCGCATGGAGGAAGGGTGTGGTGAGCACCAGATCCCCCAGGTGCATCAGGAATGTCACGATGATCTTTTTCCCTGCCAGTTCAGTCACAGTCTCTCCCCTCCTTCTCTTTGCACAGCTGATAGACCTGATCCGGAGTCACTGCTCCCATACAGTTCCAGTGGCCGCAGTGCTTTTTCAGGCAGCCGGCACACGGTACTGGGCTCACCAGCACCGTGGCCCGGGGATTGCCATAGGGGCCCGTCCGGTCCGGCCGGGTAGGTCCGTAGATGGTCACCAGGGGCTTCTGGAGCGCCGTAGCAATGTGGAGAGGCCCTGTATCCCCGCTGACATAGCACCGGGCTCCTTTGATCAGGGCGCCCAGTTCCCGGAGACTGGTCCGACCGATCCAGTCCAGCAGACGGGGTTCCTGCCCCACCATTTCCCGTATTTTTTCTCCCAGGGGCGCATCTTCCGGTCCCCCGGCCAGCACCACCCATGTCCCGTCCTGGAGGAACTTCCGGGCCAAGGCTGCATAGTGTTCCAAAGGCCACCGCTTGGTTTCCCACCTGGCCCCGGGCACCAGCACTGCATAGGGCAGGATCCCTCCCTCCGTCATCCCGGCTTCCTGGAGCCGCTGGCGGATGCTCTTTCTCTCTTCGGTGAGAGCTGGCATGGGATAGGTGATCTTCTCTGCCTTTGCTCCCAGATACCGGGCCACATCCAGATACCGTTCGATCACATGGTCATGGGCATGGGTCCCCACGATAGGCCGGGAAACAAGCCGGCTCCCTTCCCGCATCTCACAGTAGCCGATCCGGTTGGGACAGCCAGTAAGCCAGGCCATCACCGCACTTTTGAACAGGCCCTGGAGATCGATCACCAGGTCGAACTTCTTAGACCGTAGCATGGCTCGAGTTTCCCGGAGCGTCCGCCATTTTTCGCCCCAGCCCATTTTCCCGAAGGCCTTCTTGTCGAAATACAGCACTTCGTCGATGATGGGCGGTTCCGGCACGAAGGCGCTGAACTGGGGATGGACCAGCCAGCTGATCCGGCTGTCTGGGAAGGTTTCCCGGAGAGCCGCCGCAAAGGGCAGGGCATGGATCACATCCCCCAGGGAACTCATTTTGATGATCAGGATGTTCTGGTAGATCACTTTCTCCCCTCCTGCCTGGCCAACACCTGCCGGACAAATGCCAGCAGATCCGTCCCGTTGAACCGGTAGCCCGGTATCCCCGCCGCCAGGGCCGCCTCCACGTCACTTTCCTTGTCCCCAATCAGGAAGGATCCTTCCCGGTCCAGCCCATGCTCTTCCATAGCCTGCAGGATCATCCCCGGTTTGGGCTTCCGGCAGCAGCAGGCCACGGTCAGTTCCGGGATCACCCCTTTGGTGGGATGATGGGGACAGAAATAGAAGCCGTCGATCTGGCCGCCGGCTTTCCTGATTTCTTCCGCCATATAGGCATGGAGATGCTCCATGTCCTTTTGGGTGTAGTAGCCCCGGGCGATGCCGCTCTGATTGGTCACCACATACACCTGGTAGCCCCGGCGGACCAGGGCGGCCACGGCCTCTCTGGCCCCGGCCACCCATTCCACCTGGTCCGGACGGTAAATATAGCCTTTATCGATGTCCAGGACCCCGTCCCGGTCCAGGAACACCGCTTTTTCCCCTGTCTTCATGCCTTGTAATAGCCGTCAGAATCCTGGAGTACCTGGCAGTATTCCTTCACCGCCTGGCTGAAATCCGTGAAACCGCCCGTATACCCGGCCGCCAGCAGCTTCGTCGTATCCGCTTGGGTATAGCTCTGGTATTTTCCTTTCAGCACTTCCGGGAAAGGCACATAGACCAATTCGCCGCTGCCAAAGAATTCCAGTACGGCTTTGGCCATGTCGTTGAAAGTATGGGCATGGCCGGTCCCCAGATTAAAGACCCCTTTCCGTTCCGGATGCTGCCAGAAATCGAACAGGACCTTCACCACATCTTTCACATAGATGAAGTCCCGGGTCTGTTCTCCCGGCCCATAACCGTCGTACGTTCCGAACAGCTTCACCTTGTGTTCTGCCTGCCACTGGAGGAACATCTGGCGCACCATGGAAGCCATTTTCCCCTTGTGGTTCTCCTGGGGGCCGAACACATTGAAATACCGGAACCCGGCGATCTGGCTCTCCGCCTTGTCAAAATATCGGCGGGCATAATTGTCGAAGAACAGCTTGGAGAAGGCGTATACGTTCAGGGCTTCTTCACAGGCCGGCTCTTCCCGGAAGCCGTTCTTCCCGCTGCCGTAAGTGGAAGCAGAGGAAGCATACAGGAACTGGATCCGCCGGTCCAGGGCAAAGTGCATGAGGGTCTTGGTATATTCGAAGTTATTTTCCATCATGTATTTGCCATTGTATTCCATGGTATCGGAGCAGGCCCCTTCATGGAAGATCACTTCAATGGGTTCGTGGTCGAACTTCCCGTCCCGGACCCGCTGGATGAAGTCCACCTTATCCAGATAATCCATGACCTTCAGACCCTGGATGTTCTTGAACTTCACCATATTAGTCAGATTGTCCACCACCAGGATGTCATCCCGGCCCTGTTCATTCAGACCCTTGACGATATTGCTGCCAATAAAACCGGCACCTCCGGTTACAATGATCATAATTTGCCCTCCTTGACCAGTTCAGCGATTTTCTGGATCACTCCGGTAGTGGAATACCCTTCCTTGAACGGCAGGATCTCCACCCGTCCGGCATACTCCCGTCCGGCCACTTCTTCCGGTTTATAGTCCCCGCCTTTTACCAGGATATCCGGGCGGATCCGCCGGATCAACTCCGTGGGCGTATCCTCCCCGAAGAGGACCACGGCATCCACACAGGCTAAAGCCGCCAGGAGCCGTGCCCGGTCATTTTCCTGGTTCAGGGGACGGGTCTCCCCTTTCAGCCGTTTTACCGAAGCATCGGTGTTGACGCCCACGATCAGGTGCTGTCCCAGCCGGGACGCCTGTTCCAGATAGGTGACATGGCCCGTATGGAGGATGTCGAAGCAGCCGTTGGTAAAGACGATCTTTTCTCCTGCAGCCTGCCAGGTCCGGGCCAGGCTGGTCACTTCGTCCCAGTTCAGGGGCCGGTAATCCCGGCCTTCCCGTTCCTCACTGGCCAACACCTCCCGGAGCAGTTCCTCCCGGTGCACCGGGTAGGTCCCCACTTTGGAAACCACGATCCCCGCTGCCTTGTTGGACAGCTTCAAGGCTTCTCCCAGAGAAAGGCCTCCCGCTACGGCTGCCAGCAGCACAGCCGCTACCGTATCCCCAGCTCCGGATACATCGAACACATCCCGGGCCGTAGCCGCTTCGGTGATCACTTCTTTCCGATTGATCAGGGACACCCCTTTTTCCGAACGGGTCACCACCACGTTCTTGATCTGGAAGGTATCACGGGCCTTGGCCGCCAGTTCCACCAGCGGTTCCGTTTCATTAGGGACCACTTTGCCCCCGGCTTCGCACATTTCCTTCACATTGGGGGTGATGAAATCGCAGCCGGCATACTTCCGCCAGTCCGCCCCTTTAGGATCCACCAGTACCGGCACCTGGGCACTATGGGCCAGGTCGATCACCGTCTGGCAGAAATGGTCCGAGCAGACCCCCTTGGCATAGTCACTGAGGGCAATGCCATCCAGGCCTCCCTGGAGCCGTTTCTGCAGCCAGTCCAGCAGCTGCCGTTCTTCTTCCGGTTCCAGATCCCCCGGCTCTTCGAAATCCAGCCGGAGCATCTGCTGCCGGGCACCGATGATCCGCATCTTAGTAATGGTGCTGCGGCCCGGCATGGGCAAAAGCCCGCTGGAATCGATGCCTGCTGCCGCCATTTTCTTTTCCAGAGCATCCCGGTGCGCATCCAGCCCAGTGACCCCGGCCACATACACTTTTACGCCCAATCCTGCCAAGTTAGCTGCCACGTTGCCGGCGCCTCCCAGGACGCTTTCCATCCGGCGCACCCGGTTCACGGGCACCGGTGCTTCCGGAGAAATCCGTTTCACTTCCCCGTACACATACCGGTCCAGCATCACATCCCCGATCACTGCGATCCGCAGTTTCTGGATGTCTTCCGTCAGGAATTGGATACTTTGGGTATTACGCATAGTCTTCCACCAGCTCACAAATGATATGTCCCATGATTTCATGGATTTCCTGGGCCCGGGCCGTATTCACCGACGGCACGTCCAGCAGTACGTCACAGAGATCCGCCATCTTGCCGCCGCCTTTGGCCGTAAAACCGATGACCCGGATGCCTTTGGCCCGAGCCGTTTCAATGGCTGCCAGCACATTGCCGCTGTTCCCAGAGGTAGAGATCCCCACCAGTACATCCCCTTCCTGCCCCAGGCCTTCCACCTGCCGGGCAAAGATCCGGTCGTAGCCGTAATCGTTGCCGATGGCCGTCAGGATGGAAGTATCCGTAGTGAGAGCCAGAGCGGCCATCCCCGGCCGTTCTTTCTGGAAGCGGCCTACGATTTCCGCTGCCCAGTGCTGGGCGTCGGCCGCCGAACCCCCATTGCCGCAGAACATCACCTTGCCCCCGGAAGCCAGTGTCAGGGAAATAAGGCCTGCAGCCTCCTCCACAGCTTTCAGCAGCCGTTTACTGCCCATGACCCGGTGGACCAGTTTCTCATGTTCCAAGAGCCGGGCACCGATGATTTCCTGTGCCTTACCACCGATAGAGGTCATATGTCACACTCCATTCATGATCATTGTTGTATTTCTTATCCCGATATTCCAAGCCCAGACGGAAGCAGCAGAAATCGTGGTACCACCGGTAGATGTATTCATAGACACTGCTCTTGCCCTGGTCGTACCGCATGACGAAATTCACCCAATCATTGGGTCCCAGCTTCTTGCCCAGCCCCCATTGGACTTCCTTGGACATATCCGGGTCCGCATAGGAGAACACCGAACTGTGTTCTTTTTCATAGTAATAGCCCAGCCAGGTGTTCCAGCCCCCGTCAAAGCTTTTCCGCAAGGTAGCAGAATAGAGCATGGTCTTCTTGGTTTCGTCGGTGATGCTTTCCTTCACCCACTTATGGCCCATACCCAGGTTCAGGTACAGAGGCCGTTTTTCCTGGGTCAGCCGGATGGGATCATGGTTCAGATACACTCCATATTCCGTATGCCAGCTCCGCTTCCAGTTGTCCTTCCACAGACCGTGGCTGATGTAGGCGGAATAGTTCACCGGGATCCGGTCGTCGAACTTGTGGGCTTTGTAAACGAACTTCACATCCCGTTCCTTCCGGATCCAGTTGTTGTCAGAGTCTTCCGTATGGCCGTCCTGGATCTGCACATAGAAGTTCTTTTCATCCTGCCGGTCTGTAAAGAGAGGCCGCCAGCCGATCTTGGAATAATACTTCAGTTCCGCATCCAGGGTATTCTTGCTGCTCAGGGGGATATCCAGGTTATAGCGCAGCTTCACGCCGTGGTCCGTATCATAGCCGATATGGGGCAACAGGCTCTGTCGGCTGCCATTATCGTCCATCCGGTTGATCCACCGGTCCCGGGAATAGATGTGTTTGCCTTTGACGAACACTTTCACGTTGTAGGCGATGATCTTGTCCTTGGGATAGATCACCACTTTATCCGCCTTGATTTCCACACAGGGAGGATGCTTCACCGCAGGACACCGGGTGGTGGTGCCGCCGCTGGTCAGTTCCACCCGGTCCGGGTAGATTTCCCCGATATCCGCCTTGTACAGGTCCTTGCCGTTGTGTCCGGAGATATTCTTCACCGTGCCGGTCTTATCCAGGAAATTGTAATGGCCCCATTGGCCGTCGGTCACGCTGGTGCCCGTGCTGGTCTCATCCACGATCCGGCCCCCGGTCAGGAGATAGACATCCCCGGTCTTGGAATTGCCCTGAGCCTGGGCCGTATAGAGTTTCTGGCTGCCTTGATACAGCCGTACATTCCCCTTGGCTTCAAAATCCCCGGTTTCCGAATTGTACTGTACCTGATCCCCATAAATAGTAATGGGCAGGGTGGATTCGCTGGGAAGTATCTCCCCCTTTTCCTGGCGTTTTTTCTGTTCCTTAGATGTTTCCCGGCTGGCCCGGGTAATGGCTTCCGTTTGGGCATCCGGTTGATCCTGGAGCCGCCGCCTTCCTTCATGCTGATGGGCATAGGATTCCACTTCATCCAAGCTCTGGATCTGGGGCTGATAGGCCGGACCGTCCTTGCTGCTCAGTTTTCCCCCGTCAAAGTCCACGGCCGCGCTGGCCATCCCGGGCAGCGACAGGGCCAATGTAATTCCCAAGGCCAATGCCTTCTTGTTCATAGGATTCTGTCCTCCAATGGATAGTTTCTGCAACACCAAATCATCTGCAGCGCGGGCAACTTTCTGCCCGGAAAGCAGGTACACTCTTCAATATTATAACACAAAAGGCCCCTCTCTTCCGCAACTTTGTGTGAAAGAGAGGGGCCGGTGCTTCCAGCCGATTCAAAGGGTCGACGCGTTATAGGCACTGCCGTCATCTTCATCCAGCATAGGCTGGCTGCTGTTCCTGCGTACCAGTTTCTTGGCTTCTTCATCCCGTTTCTGGTCTTCAGCCAGCGCCGCTTCGGTCTCGGCGTCCGCTTTCTCATCCCCATTGTCTTTTGCAGCGGGTTCCTGGGCGGGTGCCTTCTCTTCCGCCGGCTGTTCTCCCGTTTCATCCAGGGCTACCCCGGTGGATTTCGGGGGCTGCACCGTACTGGGCGTTTCTTTGGGGGCTTCCTGGGCAGGCACCGTTTCTGCAGCTGGTTCAGCCGCAGGCTCCTTGGTCACAGCTGAAGCAGGCTGCGTGGCAGAAGGACCTCCCTGAGCGCTGCTGCCATCCAGCTGCTGCCCGATGGCCGAACTGCCGGCCAGGATCACCCCGTCCACACTGGTGTCTTCCGCTACCTGCACATAAGTATTGGTCCCAGCCGGGATGGTCACCGATGAACCTTTCACGAAAGCGCCTCCTACAACGCCTACCGGCCCAAAGAGGATCATGCCCCCGATGGACGCACCGGCGGCACCGGCAGCGGTCTTAGCCTGCTGTTTGGCCAAATCGCCCACCATCACAGGGACGGCGCCCCCGTTGACAGCCACCACATGGGAGAAGTCCAGGTCGATCCGGGCATCCCGTCCGAAGATCCGGGGCTGCACGATTTTCTTGATCTGACCATAGCCCTTGGCTCCCTTGGGCAGGACCAGCACATCTCCTACATACACATTGTCATCCACTACGAAATCGATGGTGTCTCCCTGCTGGTTGGTCTTGCTGCTGATATCTTCCATGAACTTCACTTTGAGCAGGGAATCCTTAGGCAGCACCACCGTACTGGAAGTCAGGCTGCCATTGGGGAAAGCCGCCTTGGTGAGACGGTCCAGACGGCTGCTGAAGGAATCCTTGGCGTATTCCGTACCGAAGATCTGGGTTTCCAGATGGCCCAGCCGGCTCTTGGCCGCATCAGTGGACATCCGGTCGGAGAACTGCCATTCAATGACGTTCATCAGGGTAGCCATGGAAAGCTTCCCGCCAGCCGGAGCTCCTTCCAGCTGGTTGTACAGTTTGTCCACCCGGCTCATGACAGAACCAGAACTTTTCCGCCCCTCCATATCCATTTCCATTTTGTCCACCCGGGATACCAGGGATCCGGTCTGCACAGCACCATACAGGAAATTTTCTGCGATTTCCAATTTGCCAGCTACCGTATTGGTGGCTGCCATCTCCTCAGCAAAAGCGGGTATCAGGCAGGTGAGGCAAAGCAAGGCTGTCAAAAACAGGCTGATGATTTTCTTCTTCAATCCAGACACCTCCGTCAGGGTAATTTTCAGAAACTATCGGTTTTATTGTATCATAAATCAGGGTACGACGAAAGGCCCCAGCTTTCCTGCCATTTCCGCCCGCATCTTATCCATCAGTTCATACCGGCGCCGGTGATTGGCCCGCTTGGAAGGCTTGAATTCTGACAGATCCCGCCGTTTTTCTTCCAGAGGAATCCGATAGAACCGGGGATCGGTACAAGGCTCGCCCCCGCATTCCCCCCAGAAATCTCCGAAATTGGTCTTCAGCTTCCGGTCCATCCGCACATGGTTCATGGCATAATAGCCTGCATTGGTCACTGCATAGATGGCTTCACAGCCCATCAGGTCTGCCAGCGTCCGCAGCCCGTAGAAGATCAGATTCTTGGTCCGGTAGCCGAAGAACTGCTTGGTCATGGCCTTCACCGCCTCATTCCCCAGGCGGGTCCCCTGGAGGGCCCCCACCCAGAAGCAGGGTCCTCCCGTTCCCGGATCCGGCCCCAGCCAGAACATGATCTGGTAAAAATCCAATTCTCCCCAGTGGAGGACCAGGGACAGGCAGCCTTCCTTCCGTTGACCGGGATGGAAGAGCAGATCCAGGGTCAGGGGTTTTTCCTGGAAAGAATCGGTCCACAAGTTCACCCGTCCATGCCGGACATAGATTTCCCGGAGGAACTCCGGTGTCAGCTTCTGCTGGAGGATAGCGATATGATCCTGGATCAGCTTTGTCCGTTCTTCCCAGCCCGCTCCTTTGTAAAAGAACGCCCGAGTCGCTTGTTCCAACAGGCAGGGCATGCCTTGGAGCACCTCTCGGCGCAAAGGATCCTCATGGAAGAACTTCTGGAGCCGTTCCATCTGCTTCCGATGGGTCCGGCAGCGGAGGAGATAGATCCAATAGCGCTTCCGTTCCTTCAGATGCCTGATATTGTAGCAGGCAAGGCCTGCCTTCTTGATTTCCGCCCAATCCATTGCTGTGATTCCTTCCTTATGAAAATAAGGGCTGTTGCATGAGCAACAGCCCTTTTGTCATAGGTCAGACGTCATACGTCATACGCTTTTGGAAATCAATTTTCTAAATTGATCTTGAAATTTCAAAACCTTTTACAGCATTCAACTGCTTTCGTCCATTCAAAGCCAGCAAAGCTGGCTTCCATCGTCGTATGACATATGACCTATGACGTATGACGGGCTGCTGCCCATGCAGCAGCCGCCTTTATTTGTTATTCTTAATGACCTTCTTCAATTCTCTCCGGCAGAACAGGCCGAATTCGTGGTGGGGCCAGTCGGACCGGGGATTGATGGCACCCGATTCCATTTCACGGCCGTAACTCCAGTGATCCACTTTAAACTTATGGTTCAGCATGTTCACCGTGGCAAAACGGCCCCGGTAATCCAGGATGGTCATGGGTTCCCGGCGGAAGTTGTCTTCCGTCACATCGAATTTGTCCACCGCCATGACGATGACCACATCGGCCCCGCTGGCCTGGGCTACTTTTTCCAGTCCGGCCTTGGTGAACAGATTGTCCTGTTCCTGCAGGGCTACTTTCCGGACCACATCGGAATCCACCATATCATATTCCGGATATTGGAATGCCTTGGCGATTTCATTGCTGAACACGATGGGTTTCATCCCTTCGTTGTCTTCCACTTTTTCCCCGATCATCAGAGGCACCACGGCCAATTTCAGGGATTTCACCTGAGGCATTGCAGCAGGAGTTTGCTGTTGCGTAGTGGTCTCTGCGGGCTTGGATGGCGTAAAAGTAAAGGTCCCTGCTTCCGCCTGATGGAAAACAGGCAGCATGAGAGCTGCACTGAAAGCAGCGGCAGAAAGCGTTTGCCAGATTTTTTTCATATCGCTACAAACCTCCTAGTAGTCATTTCTATTATTTTATCACATCTGGGGAAGCTTTGGCCAGAAAATTAAAGTTCCTGGCAGTAATCAGAAGCAACCCAGCCGATATCCCCGTTTTCCCGTTCTACCTTGGTCCAATGGAGGCCTCCTCCATCGGCCGCATCCAGGATGGTCACGATTTCACCCTTGGCGAAGTAATCCAGCACATCTCCATTCTGACTGGGGTCGCTGCGCATCCGGACTTCCGTCCCGGTGATCTTGCCCTTCCGGTCCTGGAGACGTGTCTCGGAAGGGATCAGGGATCCTTCCGGCACCCGGCAGTATTCTCCGGCCACCCATCCCAGGGATCCATCTTTCCGGCTCACTTCATACCATTTCCGGCCTTCATTGACGTTGCTTTTCAGGACTTCTACCTTTTCTCCATCTTCAAAATACCCTAAGATCTCCGTATCCGTCCCAGCGCCCTTCCGCATCCGCACTTCGGTACCGATGATGGTCCCAGCTGCAGCAGCATCCGCTTTTCGTTCCATGGGGAATGTCAGACCCAGCAGACAGCAGAGTGCGGCAATGATCCGTCCCATCTTTTTCATCACGGTCTGCCTCCTTCTCCTTTGATGTAGTCATTGTATCACGAACATCTCTGACCTTCCAGTCAAAAAGATGATTTCACTGGGGTCAGCTTTGGGCACAGAAATCCGCAGAAACCCAGCCTACGGAACCGTCGCTCCGCTGGACCTTCAGCCACCGCTGGCCTCCGCTGGTCACATCGTCCAGGATGGTCACCGTTTCCCCGTTGTCGAAATATCCCAGCACATCACTGTCCGTACTGTAACTAGCCCGCATCCGTACATCAGTGCCGGTAATGGTGCCCACAGTGCTGCTGGGAGAGTCACCGCTGCCCAGGCTGCAGTAATCGGCAGCCACATATCCGGTAGATCCGTCACTGCGGGTCACCTTATACCATGTCATGCCGTCCGCCCGGGTGCTGCCCAGGACTTCCACCGATTCTCCCCTTTCAAAGGCTCCGATGACACTTCCCTCCAGACCGGCACTGGACCGCATCCGTACTTCGCTGCCGGTGATCACCCCAGCTCCGCTGACATCCGTATCCAGGGCTGCCGCTGCGGCTCTGGCCGCTTCCGCCTGCCGCTGTGCTTCGGCCTGCCGTTCGGCTTCCGCCGCTGCTTCCGCTTCCCGGCGGGCTTCTTCTGCTGCCCGTTCTTCCGCTTCCCGGCGGGCCTTTTCCTCGGCCGCCCGTTTTTCAGCGGCTTCTTTGATGGCCACTAGTTCCTTCATCCGGGCTTCTTCCCGGGCCGCCTCTTCTTTGGCTTCCTGGGCCTGGATGGCCGCCACTTTTTCCTTTACGGTCAGAGGACGGGCAGGAGTCTGTTCTGCCGGTTTGGTGATTCCTTTGGCCGCCGTCAGGCTGCTTGCCGCGGCTTCCGCTGTTCTATTTTTCTCAGCGGCCTCGACTTTGGCCGCTTTGGCAGCTTCTTTCCGGGCTGCTTCCTCAGCTTTGGCTCTGGCTTCTTCCCGGGCCTTAGCTCTGGCTTCCGCTCTGGCCTGGGCATCGGCTTTGGCCTGGGCTTCCATCCGGGCCTGTTCCTCCGCTTTGGCTTTTGCAGCTTTTTCTGCCTTAGCTTTGGCCTTGGCATCAGCCTGGGCTTTAGCTTCCGCCTGGGCCTTTTCTTTAGCCGCCAGACGGGCCCGGATCCGGGCCAGGCCCTGACCGGTGCTTTCTCCAGCTCCGGCAGCAGATCCTGCCGATTTGACCGTTTCGCTGACAGCCGTTTCCTGGCCGGAAGCGTTTTCCTCCGGTGCAGCACTGCTGTGGTCGATAGGAGCTTCGGTCACATTGCCGTCTGCATCCATACCCGCAGCGGACAGGTTGATTTCGATTTCTCCTTCGCTTTTATCCAGTACGGCCCCTGCGTGGTACACCCCGATCAGGCTGCCGTCTTTATCTACATAATAGGTATCTGGAAGGGTCTGGAGCTTGGCCGGATCAACGTCATACAGATACTGGAGCCCGTTCTGGGCCAGTCCCGCCAGCTGGTCTTGGGTATAGTAGTAGCTGAGCGGGCGCAGTTCCCCGGTTTTCCGGTCGAAGGTCATGCCGAGGCTTTCCTCTACCCCCATATTGGGAGTCATCACCAAAGTGAAGCTGATCAGTTCAGCATCAGATTTGTGGACATCGTAATGGACTTTGCCTCCGCCCAGGGTGGACGCTTCACTGACAAAGGAAGCCACCTGGCTGCTCAGAGCCCGGTTGATCCTATCATCCGCCGACCGGCTGCCTCCGCTGACCTGAGGACATTCCACCGTCACCTTGTTTTCCGTACGGGTAATCGTTTTTATGGATACGCTGGCATCCGCCGCCCAGACAGGAACTGTGGCGGCCCCCAGGACCAGACAGCTCATCAGGACAGCACAAGTTTTTTTCAGCATCGATCATGCCTGCTTTCTAAGATAGTCTTTCCCCATCATCTCATGATGTACAATAGTATTAGTGTACTGTATCGAGAGGGGAAAATCAAGGTTGAACAGGCTCTGCAGGACATTCTTCAAAGAAAGTTTTCTCTTCTTCCAAAGTCACCGGCCGGCTGAGAGTTTCCGTGAGCCAGGCTCCTGCTTCCTCTTTCCGGCTCTGGGGCATCACCAGGTGGATTTTGGCCCGGTTGGCGTATTCCACATCTCCCACAGCGAACAGGGACTGCTGGTACAGCTGGTTCAGCACCCGTCCCACATCCTCCAAGGACCAGACGAAAGAATAATCCCCCATGGGCACTCTTTCTGCCAGACCCGCTTCGTCCACTGCCTGAGCCACACATTTCCCGTAGGTCCGGGTCAGTCCTCCGGCGCCCAGCTTTATGCCCCCAAAATACCGGGTTACTACTGCTGCCGTATTATACAGTTCCTTCCGGCGGAGCACTTCCAGCATGGGAGACCCTGCCGTGCCGCTGGGTTCCCCATCATCGTTGGACCGTTCTACCCGGTTATCCGGCCCCACGATGTAGGCCGAGCAGTTGTGGGTGGCGTCCCAATATTTTTTCTTCATGGCCCGGACAAATTCCTGGGCCTCTCCTTCTGTTTCCACCCGGGCCAGCGTACACAGGAAGCGGGACTTTTCCACCACCAGCTCACTGACCACAGGCCGGGCGATCACATATTTTCCCATTGCAGTTTGCGTCCTTTCTGTTGGGATCCATAAGGCTCATTATACCATAATAAGGGCTGTCAACGTTCAGTAAGCAGCGGGCGAAGGAAAAATTTTCACACACTCTCCCCCTATGCTATAATAGGGACGCTATGTAAAGGAGGTCATCGTTTTGCTGCATGCTTTTCATCGTATATCCCTTTTGACCAGTGCCCTGTGCCTATCCGCTTCCATGGCTCTGGCCGCCGCGGCCATGCCCGGTACACCAGCTGCGCTCACCAAGCCTTCCGCCTGGACTGCTCCGGCGGGCAGCACCGTCCTGGCCACCCCGGAACGGATCCGTGCCATGAACGCCCAGATGGACAAAGCCATCTTCGGGGATTCCATCCAGGACCTGGGGAATTCCATTTCCGGCACCCAGCTCACTAGCTATGTGGACGCCTTCGCCATGGATGAGGATCAGTACGTCCAGGGGGCTCCCCTGAGCCATTCCTTCGCGTCCCAGTTGGTCCAGGATGCCAAGGCCAACATCCGCCCCACCAACACAGTGAAATATGGAGTGGTGGTGGATCGGGTAGATCTCCGGTCCTTCCCCACCCTCCAGCGGGCCTTCGATTCTGCGTCCGACACCCAGTTCGACAACTGGCAGGAAACGGCGGTGGATCCGTCCACCCCGGTGCGGGTATACCACACCAATCCCCAGGGGAACTTCATCTTCGTCCGGACCCCCCATTACCGGGGCTGGGTCCCCCGGAACAAGGTAGCCATCACCGATGCCAAGACCTGGCAGACCTACGCCAATCCGGCTTCTCCCGCCGTGGTCACCGGCCGTGTGCTGACCCTCCAGGCCGGCAGCCAGCCTCAGCTGTACCAGATGGGCACCGCCATCCCCACCCGGAACGGGAATCTGCTGCTGCCCACCAGGGACCATCAGGGTTATCTCCAGATTGTCCCGGTGAAAGCCGCCTATGGGGCAGACCTGCACCAGGGATACCTGCCCTACACCGCCAACAACACCATCCAGATGGCCTTCAAACACCTGGGAGCCCCCTATGGATGGGGCGGCATGCACAACAGCGTGGACTGCTCTTCCTTCGTCCAGGACGTATATAAGACCATGGGCATCCAGCTGCCCCGGAACGGGGACGAACAGGCCCAGTCCTTCCCGGGGAAAAGTTTCCGGGGCATGACCCACGACCAGAAACTGGCCTATATCAAGACGGCCGCCCCGGGTTCCCTGCTGTTCACCCCCTACCATGTGATGATGGTCCTGGGGAACTCCAACGGGACCCCCTACATGATCCATTCCCTGGCCTCCTACGGCATGGAGACCTCTGACGGGGTGGTGAAGAACCGGATCATGCAGGTGGTGGTCAGCAAGGTGGATCTCATGGCCGGCAGCGGAACCTCCCTG
Organism: Acidaminococcus nyctereutis; assembly: GCF_052216985.1. Classification (NCBI taxonomy): domain Bacteria; kingdom Bacillati; phylum Bacillota; class Negativicutes; order Acidaminococcales; family Acidaminococcaceae; genus Acidaminococcus; species Acidaminococcus nyctereutis. Next base: position 1,899 of record NZ_JBQOUY010000003.1, on the reverse strand, counting down.
GTGGACCAGATGACCCAATGCAATACATGGAGATAAAGCGCTTCAGTAAAATTAAAAGGGGTTGTTGCACGTGTAAGTGCAACAACCCCTTCGTCATAGGTCAGACGTCATACGTCATACGCTTTTGGAAATCAATTTTGCCAAATTGACTTTAAAATTCCAAAACCTAATATAGAATTCAATCGATTTTCTTGTGTTCTTCGCCAGCAAAGCTGGCTTCAATCGGCGTATGACATATGACCTATGACCTATGACGTATGACAGGCTGTTGTCATACAACAGCCTAGTTTTAAAACGTCACCACCAGCTGGCTCCAGAGGGTCCGAGCGTGTTTGCCGTTCTGGTCCCCTTCCTTGCCTTTCAGGTCGTAGTAGTCCACTTCGGCCACCATGTTTTTGGCCAGGGTCAGGTTGCCGCCCACTTTCCAGCCTTTGAACCCGTTGGTGACCCCGCTTTCACCGGGAACGAAGGTGTCCCAGTTGCCGTCCATGGTGTGGGCGATCACCGTGGAAGCACTCTGGTCGTAATAAGTGGCCAGAAGACCCCAGCTGCCCGGCTTGTCACTTTCAGCCCCGCCATAGGTCAGGCCGGCCACCCAGCCGTCCTTGTCCCAGCTGCGGTCTTTTTCGTAATCATTGCTGCCCCGCAGGTACATGGCGTTAAGGCCCAGCTTCCCGGCCTGGTATCCGGCTCCGGCAGTCCAGATTTCATTGTCCGCTCCATCCAGGAAGGTCATATTGTCCGCCCGGGTGTAGGTGGCCGCCAGATGCAAATTGCCCGTATCCCCGCCCAGTTCTGCAGTCCAGAATTTGTCGGCCACGGAGATTTTTTCCTCATCGCTCATATAGCCGAATCCGGATACATCGGCCATTTTCCCGTAGGCTGCCTGGAGGTAGGAAGCATGGCCCAGGTTCACCTTGGCCTTCACCCCGTCCACCTGGCTGTCATAGATGTTCCCATCCGCCAGGAATTCGTCATACCGGCCGGCCTTCAGTTCCACGCTGCCGATCCGGCCGTCCAGGAACGCTCTCTGGAAATCCGTGTCGCTGTCCCCGGATTCATTCCGGCCGCCGAAATACTGGTGATTTTCCAGCATGGCCAAATAATGCCAATTGTCGTTCACTTCCCCGGTGAACCACAGGCGGGTCCGCAGATCGGATTCGCTGCCCTTGCCGGTGGCGGAGCCGGAATCGTTCCGGTAGCTCATCTGGACTTCCCCAGTGATCTGGACATTGTCCGCGTTCTTTTCAAGTTTGGTTACTCTAACGCCAAGTTTATCCAGTTCATCAGCAAATTCGCTGACCAGTTTGTCATCAGCGCCGATGGCGCCTTTGGCCAGGGCCTTGGCCACGATCTGGGCCATTTCATAACGGGTCATGGTCTTGTCCCCTTTGAAGGTGCCGTCCGGATACCCGTCAACCACGCCGGCAGCCGCCAGCTTGGCCACAGCGCCATAGGCCCAGTGGCCGGCGGGCAAGTCGGAGAAGGGGTTGGCTGCCAGGGCCGTCCCGCTGACACCCAAGGCCATAGCCAGGGCCAGCATCATTTTTTTATCCATAGGTAAAGCCTCCTTGTGGTTTTCCCCTTTCCTTCCCAACCAGCAGGAGTTGCCGTGTTTCCTCCTGCGGAGATGGAAAAGGTGTGATAAATTAGTCTTTTCTAACTTTACTTCACAAATTATACACCGTACTAATTAATTTAGGTTCTTTGTCAAATGTTGGGGTAAGCTCCAATTCATCTACCACACACGGACGTGAGCGATTTTTGCTCACGTCTGTTTTTATTTTAATTTCACCATCGAAAGCAGTAAAATCCGAGAACGGAATCGTTCAAAGTTGCGAAAACCAAATGCTACTCTCTTTAACACCTTAATCTTATTGTTCATTCCTTCCGTAAAAC
>NZ_JBQOUY010000029.1:0-27624 GCF_052216985.1 Acidaminococcus nyctereutis | reverse complement strand
TCTCCTTTCAGTTCTTCGTGGTGGTTGAGGTGAAATGTAGCTTAGATATGTCTTTATTTTATCGTAAGACAAGGGGTCTTGTGAACAGGAGTGTCCACAAGACCCCAACATTTATTATAGAACCATAAAAAAGGGGGTGTGAAAAAATCTCTTTCACACCCCCTGCTTTTTATTTCCTCACCCACACCCGTTCCTGCACAGGCAATTTCTCAATGGGTTTCGGATCGGCAGTGGCTTCTCCAAAGGGCATCTGAGCCACCAGGGTCCAGCTTGCCGGCACCTGGAAAGCCTCTTTGATGGCAGCATCGATGATGGGGTTGTAGTGCTGGATATTCACCCCCAGCCCCAGGTCCGTGAGAGCCGTCCACAGGGCGAACTGGAGCATGCCGTTGCCCTGGCTGGCCCATACCGGGAAGTTGGCCGCATAGCCCGGGAACTGTTCCTGGAGCTTTTTCACCGTGTCCGTTTCCTCAAAGTACAACAGGGTGCCGTAGGCGGCGGCAAACCCCTTCACCTTGGCTTCCGTGGGAGCGAATTTGTCCGCCGGCACGATTTTCCGCAGAGTGTCCATGACGATCTCCCACACCTTGTCATGGTACTGTCCCAGTGCCACGATCACCCGTCCGCTCTGCATATTGAAGGCGGAAGGCACCTCCCGGGTCACCTTTTCCACCGTGTCGATGATGGTCGCTTCCGTCACCGGGATGTTCCGTCCCAGGGCATAATTGGTCCGTCGATGGGCCACCGCTTCATAAAAATTCCGTTCCGTCATGCTGGTCATCTCCTTGTAACTGTTATCTCGCGAAATACATTTCATAAGGATAGTATACCATATGGGTGGGAAAAAAGGAAGAAAAAAGAAGAAGTCAAACGTCAGCCTGTTGGTGGTAAGCAGATGATTCCCTACTGCTATGCCGAACAAAGCTGACGTCTGATGTCTCAAGGCCCCTTTAGGAGGAGCCATGTCTGACTTCTTATCCTGCTCCTACTCCCCCAGCACGCCCCGGATGCCCTTTTGCTTCAGGAGTTCCCGATAATTCCCCAGTTCCTGGTGGATCAGGGTATCGATGGTGCGCATCCCCAACAGTTCCACCGGGGCCCGGTTATCAGTCAAGCGGTACGGCCCAGGGTGATAAGGCATCAGCCGCTGCTCTGTCTGCTCCATCAGCAGCCTCAGTTCCGGATTTTTTTCCCGCTTCCCCTGCTTTTCCAGATTGTCTGCCAGGTCTTCCTCCATCCCGGCAAACAGTTCCCGGTTGGTGGCCTGAGGCACATCCGCCGTATAGACGGCCGGGAACACGGAAGCCACCGTGTCCGCCAGATAATCGTTGAGGCTCCCGGGGACACTGCCTTTCATATTCATGTTCAGCACCATGACCCCGCCTGGCTTCAGATGCTCCCGAACACTCTGGAAAAATTCCACGCTGGACATGGAAAAGGGGATGGTAATGTCCTGGTAGGCATCCACCATGATGAGATCATATTTTTTCCGGTCCCCGTTGAGATACGCCCGCCCATCGTAGGCTGTTACAGGGATATCCGGTGGCAGGCTGAACCAGGTCCGGGCCAGGGCTGTAATCTGGGGATCGATTTCCACCCCGGTGATCCTGAGTTCCGGAAAATACCGGCGGCACTGGTGGGCGTAGGTTCCCGTCCCCATGCCAAGGATCAGCAGCTCCGGATCCTTCTTTTCCCGAATCCGGGCCATATAGGGTGCTGCCAGGGCCACGTCGTAATACATCCCGGTAAGGCCTTCCTGTTTCATCTTGATGGACTGGACCCCGAAGAGCACATTGGTGGACAGGACGAGGCTGTCCGGTTCCTCCCGCACCTGGAGATAGTTGTAGGTGGACTCCCCTTCATATTTGATTTTCGCCGGGTCTTCCCAAAAGGCAAAGGAGGTGCTGTGCCCCAGTACACAGGCTGCCAGGAAGATTCCCGCTCCCAGGGCCAGTTTTTTCCGGTTCCCGCCCCCTGCGGCAAAATACACCAGGGAAAGCACCAGCAGGATCCCAGCAAACAGCAGGAAAGTCAGGTTGGTCCCCAGGGCAGGGATGGTCAAGAACGTGGGCAGGAATGTCCCCAGAATGCTGCCGATGGTATTGGCCGCTCCCAGCCGCCCCACGATACCCCCTGTCTCTTCTTTTTTCTCCACGCAGTACCGGGCCAGGGAAGGCGTCACCGTCCCCAGGAGGAACAGGGGGAATACAAAGACTACCAGGCAGGTCACCAGCGCCGCCAGCACCAGGAAATGGGCATCGATGGTGAGGATCAGCAGCCCGGAGATCCCGATTATCAGGTATTTGCCCACCGCCGGAATCAGGGCCAGCCACAGAGAAGCCAGGAAAATCCGGTTGTACAGCCAGTCGGGGTTGGGATCCCTGTCCGCCGTGCGGCCGCCGTATACATTGCCCAGGGCCATGGCAATCATGATGGTGCCGATGACGATGGTCCAGACGATCTGGGAAGAGGAAAAATAGGGAGAGATCAGCCGCTGTGCCCCGATTTCCACCGCCATCAGTGCCATTCCGGCAAAGAATTCTGTCAAATACAGATACAGATGGCTTTCCAGCAGTTTGTTCCTTCCGCCCATAAAAAATCCCTCCCTTTCATCTCCTGAAAAAAGTATGGATTGGGGGAAAAGGAAAGAATTCAGAAGTGAAAGACATCAGAGACGAAAGACGTCAGACCGGCCCTGTCGGGCTTTTCAGATGTCAGATGTCAGCCTGTTGGTGGTAAGCAGAGGATTTCCCTACTGCTATGCCGAACAAAGCTGACGTCTGATGTCTCAAGGCCCCTTTAGGGGCCGTGTCTGACTTCTTATCATTCCTGACTTCTTATCCTATACCATCTTCTCCGTCAGTTCCTTCAGATATTCCCGGAACGCCGGACCCAGGTCATCCCGCCGGAGGGCGAATTCCACCGTGGCTTTCAGGTAGCCCAGCTTGTCCCCGGTGTCGTATCGTTTGCCTTCGAAATTGTAGGCATAGACATTTTCGTTGTGGGCCATCACCCGCAGGGCGTCGGTGAGCTGGATTTCCCCGCCCTTGCCGGGCCGGGTCTGTTCCAGCACGTCGAACACATCCGGGGTGATCACGTACCGTCCCAGGGCGGCGAACCGGCTGGGGGCCTCTTCCACGCTGGGTTTTTCCACCATGTCCTTCACCTTCAGCAGGTTGTGGTCATCGGTTTCCTCCCCGTCGATGATCCCGTAGGCGGACACCTGTTCCGGCTGGACCACCTGACAGCCGATGACGGTCCCTCCCGTCTTGTCATACTGGTCCACCAGCTGCTTCAGGGCTGGTTCCTTATCCCCAGTATAGACCACATCATCCCCCAGGATGACGCCGAAGGGCTCTCCGTCGATGAAATCCTTGGCACAGAGGATGGCATCCCCCAGGCCCCGCTGGTATTTCTGCCGGACATAATGGATCTTGATATCGGAAATTTTCCGGATCTGCTTCAAGAGAGCGATTTTCCCGCTTTCATAGAGATGTGCCTCCAGCTCCGGAGACGAATCGAAATGGTCTTCGATTGCCCGTTTGGCATGGCCGGAGATGATCAGGATCTGTTCGATCCCGCTCTGGATGATTTCTTCCACGATATACTGGATGGTGGGCTTGTCCACAATGGGCAGCATTTCCTTGGGCATGGCTTTAGTTTCCGGCAGGAACCGGGTGCCGAACCCAGCGGCCGGGATCACAGCTTTACGGACTTTCATCATTGGACATTCTCCTTTTCTTCCGGCTTCACGTCCGGCACAGGTTTCTTTTTAGGAGCTTTCATATTGAAGTTCTCCATCATTTCACTGAGGGAAGCTCCTTTCAGCCAGGCTTCCACGGCATCCGCCGCTTTGGCCAGTACGTGATCGATGGTTTCCCTGTCTTTTCCCCGGAAGGGATGGAGTACATGGCTGATCACTGCCTGCTCCTCATGGACCGGATGGCCAATACCCACTTTAATGCGGGGATAGTCCTGGCTGCCTAGAGCTCGTTCGATGGATTTCAGGCCGTTATGGCCGCCGGAAGACCCTTTCCGGCGGATCCGCAGGGTCCCCACCGGCAGGTCCATGTCGTCCTGGATCACCAGCACGTCTTCCGGGGGGATGTGGTAGAAGTTGGCAAAATCCGCTACCGCCACCCCGCTGTTGTTCATGTAGGTGGTGGGTTTGATGATATAACATTTCTCCGGCATCCGTTTTTCCAGGTAGGTGGCATTATCAGCCTTGCGCCAGCCACTTTCCTCACCCCAGCGGCTGGCCAGAATGTCCGCCACCATAAAGCCGATGTTGTGCCGGGTACCGGCATATTCCTTTCCAATGTTGCCCAAGGCAACCACAAGTTTCATGGATGATCCAACTCCTGAAGATAAAAGGGGCTGTCGCAAAGCGACGGCCCCCTTCCTTATTTATCGGTTAAATTTCAAACAGCTGGCTGATGGACAGTTGGTTGTAGATCCGCAGGATGGTCTCTGCCAGGATCGGAGCCACCGAAAGCTGAGTGATCTTCGGATGCTTTTTGTTAGGCGGCAGAGGGATCGTGTTGGTCACGATCAGTTCCTTGATCTCGGACTGGGCGATGCGGCTCAGTGCCGGATCCGTCAGGATAGGATGGGTCACGCAGGCGTAGATATCCTTGGCGCCGAATTTCTTCAGAGCCTTAGCCCCTTCGCACAGGGAACCTGCCGTATCCACGATATCATCCACCATGATACAGATCTTACCTTCCACGTTACCGATCAGGTTCATGACTTCTGCCACACCGGGTTCCGGCCGTCTCTTGTCGATGATGGCCAGGCCACATTCCAGCCGGCTGGCAATGTTCCGGGCACGGCTAACACCGCCCAGATCCGGAGAAATCACCACCATATCTTCCGGAGCGAAGCCCTTTTCCTTCACATAGTCTGCCAGGATGGGGCCGCCGGGCATATGATCCACCGGAATATCGAAAAAGCCCTGGATCTGGGCAGCATGGAGATCCACCGTCACCAAACGGGTAATCCCGGATACCGTCATCAGATCTGCCATCAGTTTGGCAGTGATGGGTTCACGGCCCCGGGCCTTTCTGTCCTGACGGGCATAGCCGTAGAAAGGAACCACTGCCGTGATATGGCGTGCGCTGGCTCTCTTAAAGGCATCACACATGATCAGCAGTTCCATGACATTGTCATTGACAGCCGGTCCGCAGGTCGGTTGGATGACAAATACATCCTTGCCCCGGACACTTTCATTGATCATGACCTGGACTTCTCCGTTGTTGAAGCGGTTGATCACCGCATCACCCACCGTGGTCCCCAAATAGGCAGCGATTTCACGCGCCAGATCAGGATTGGCATTTCCGGAGAAAATCGCCATGTCTTCGCCTGTTTTATCACCCAACATACAAATTATACCCCCACTGCTTTATAATTTAAATCTATTAAAAAGTATACAACTCATTGGGGATTGTGGCAAGGGGTTAAAAAAGGGGGATGAAAGATTCACCCCCCCCGGTCGCGGGCCTCAGGTCACGGGTCGCGAGCCTGGACGTTTAAACCGTTTTGTTCTTTTTCTATAGGATGATAAGAGTAAATCGCTGGAATCTGCAAAACCGGATCTTCGGTCTGTACCAACAAGCCCGCGACTCACAGCCCGCGACCCGCGACTAAAAAAGGGACCAAAGGCCACTTTCTATTTCTTATTCCTGTACTTCTCCGCCCAGCCGGGGATGTTCACCTGTTTTCCCCGGGCCACGCCCAGGGCGTTTTCCGGTACATCCTTGGTGATAGTAGAACCGGCGGCAATGTAGCTGCCCTTGCCGATGGTCACCGGAGCCACCAGATTACTGTTGCAGCCCACGAAAGCGTCATCCTCGATTACCGTCCGGTGTTTCACCTTCCCGTCGTAGTTCACAGTGATGGTGCCGCAGCCCATATTCACCCCGCTGCCGATGTCGCTGTCCCCGATGTACTGGAGATGGGGCAGTTTGGTCCCCACGCCCACATTGGAGTTCTTCACTTCTACGAAATTCCCCATCTTTACCTTGTCCCCGATCACCGTATTGGGCCGCAGATGATCGAACGGTCCCATGTGGACCCCGCTGCCCACCTGGCAGTCATGGGCGTAGACGAACTGGATATGGGTGTCATTGCCCACCTTCACATTGGTGAACCGGACCTGAGGCCCTACTTCGCAGTCTTCCCCGATTTCCGTCTCCCCTTCCAGCCAAGTGAAGGGATAGAGCACCGTATCCCGGCCCACCTTCACGCTTTTTTCTACAAAAGTACTGTCCGGATCCATGACAGTGACCCCTTCGTCCATGAGTTTCCCCACGATCCGAGCATTCATCACCTTCTGGGCCACAGCCAGCTGCCGCCGGGAGTTGATGCCCATGACCATGTCGAAATCCCCGGTCTTGATGCCGGCCACTTTCCGGCCCCGTTCCAGGCATTCCGTCAGGATATCCGTCAAATAGTATTCTCCCTGGGCATTGTCGTTCTTCAGGTTCACCAGAAGATCGAACAGGAGAGGCAATTCCACACAGTAGATCCCGGTATTGATTTCCGTGATCTTCCGCTGCTCCGGAGTGGCGTCCTTTTCCTCCACGATCCCGGTCACCTGGCCGGCTTCATCCCGGAGGATCCGTCCGTAGCCAAAGGGATCCGGTGCTTCCGCCGTGAGTACGCTGACCCCGGCGCCACTTTTCAGATGGGTTTCATAGAACTTCTTCAGTTCAGCCCCTTCCAAAAGAGGGGTATCCCCGCAGAGGATCAGGGCCGTACCCTTGGCATCCCCCAAAAGGTCCCGGGCCTGGAGCACTGCATGGCCGGTGCCCAGCTGTTCATCTTGGACAGCCACCCGGGCCCGGGTCCCCAGGAAATCCGTCACTTTCTCGGAACCGAAGCCCACGATGACGATTTTGTCATCGGCCCCGGCTTCGTCCGCTGCTTCCAGCACATGTTCCAGCATGGGTTTCCCGCTCAGTTTATGCAGCACCTTGGGGAGTTTGGATTTCATCCGGGTCCCCTTCCCCGCTGCCAGGATAATTGCCGCCAATTCAGACATGATTCCTTGCCTCCTAAAAATTTATCGCATTTCGATCTTGTATCCCGCTTTGCGCAGGGTATCCGCCACTTCTTTGGCATGCTGTGCATTCCGGGTCTCCAAGTCCAGCTCTACCCGGGTCACCCCCAGGGGGACGGAACGGTCCGCCCGGTCATGGTTGATGTAGAGGATATTGATCTTCATCTCTTCCAGATAGCTGACGAACTTCAACAGCTCTCCCGGACGGTCCACCATCCAGGTCACCAGTTTCACCCGGCGTCCGGTGCGCACCAGCCCCCGTTCGATGATCTGGGAAATGGTATTCACATCGATGTTCCCGCCGCTCACTACAGCCGCTGCCCGGTTGCTGCCCGGCACGATCTTATGGAGCAGAGCGGCCAGAGGCGCCGCCCCGGCTCCTTCCACCACCATTTTGCCCCGTTCCAGCATCAGCAGCATAGCCGCACAGATATCTTCTTCATTCACCAGCAACATATCGTCCACATACTGGTTGATCAGTTTCCAGGTGAGCTTCCCTGGGATCCCCACCGCGATTCCGTCGGCAATGGTCTTGCCCACTCCATGGGTCACCCATTTGCTTTCCTTTTTGCACAGGTACATGGCCGGAGCCTGTTCCGTCTGGACCCCGTACACTTTCACCTTGGGGTTCACCTGCTTCACCGCCGCTGCAATTCCCGCCAGGAGGCCGCCACCCCCTACGGGGACCACGATGCTTTCGATATAGGGATTCTGTTCCAGAATCTCCAGGCCGATGGTCCCCTGGCCGGCGATCACTGCCGGATCATCATAGGGATGGACGAAGTAGGCGCCGGTTTCCTGCTGGATTTCCTGGGCCTTGGACAGGGATTCATCAAAGGTCTTCCCGTAAAGCACTACATCCGCTCCGTAGCCCTTAGTGGCTTCGGCTTTGGCCAGAGGGGCCCCTTCCGGCATCACCACCGTGGATTTGCAGTGAGCCATCCGGCTTCCCAAGGCCACACCCTGGGCATGGGTCCCGGCAGAAGCCGCAATGATTCCCCGTGCCTTCTGTTCCTCGCTGAGGGTCATGATACAGTTGGACGCCCCTCTCACTTTAAAGGAACCGGTCCGCTGGAGGTTCTCCAGTTTCAAGTATACCTCCCGTCCGCTGATCTGGCTGAAAGTATGATTGCCTTCCAGCGGCGTTTTGTGGACCAGCTTTTCTAGCCGCTCCTGAGCAGCCCGGATGGTATCCAGGGAAATCATTTCTGTCATTTCGTCATCTCTCTCCTTTATCAGGTCTAGCGGGCGTTTGCCCGGTGCAGTGTTCCTTATAAGAGTTCCGGGATGATATCGATGGCTTTGGTGACATCATCCACGCCCCGGAGGGTCATCAGGGAAGCGTAATCCGTAATGATCTTTTTTTCCGGCATCCGGCTGGCAATGAAGAGATAGGTGCCCACCACTTCAGCGCCCACTTCTTCCGCCAGTTCCTGCATGCCTCGGGCCGTACCGCCGGCCCGCATGAAATCATCCACCACCAGGACCCGAGCCTTGGCCGGCAGGGCCTTCCGGGGCAGGGACATGGTCTGGATCTTCTTGCTGGATCCGCTCACATAGCTGATGGAGACCGCCGGTCCTTCAGTGATTCGGGCTTCTTTCCGGGCCATCACCATGGGGATGTTGAAGGCCCGGGCTGTGGAAAGGGCCAGGGATATCCCTTTGGCTTCCACGGTCATGATGTAATCCGGCCGCAGTTCCAGGGTCCGCTGCATGATGATCTCCCCCAGCCTGGCAGAGATCTGAGGATTGAACAGCAAATCGTTCATATAGATCATCCCTCCAGGCAGCAGCCGGGAAGGATCATTCAGTTTCTTGGCCAGGGTCCAAAGGAATTCGTTATCGGATTCCGGAGAATGGTAAGGGATGAAGCGCACCCCGCCGCTGGCTCCGGCCACCGTCTCGATGATCCCCAGGTCATAGGCAGAAAGCCCGTTGCGCACCGTCTGGACATCTTCACTGAGAGTGGATTTGGCCACGGTGAATTTCTCACAGAAATAAGAGAAGGGGAATAACTGGAATGGATGGTCATTCAGTTCCTTCGTAAGTGCTACAATACGTTCCAAGCGTTTGATTCTTGCCATTATGCTTTCCCTTCTTTCTTGTCCTTCACGGCCTGCTCTTCATTGGCCTCGATGACCTTCAGCAGTGTCCGTTCTGCATTTTCCATATGGAGCCGTACCGCTCTCTGGGCTTTTTCCACGTTCCGTTCTGCCAGGGCATCGATGATGTTCTGGTGTTCCTTGATCATATCCACCAGACGGCCCGGGTAGGGCATGGAGCGTCCCCGGATGGCAGTGATCTGTTCCCGCAGGTTGCTGATGATGTTCATGCACCGCCGGTTCCGGCTGGCTTTGTAGATCACGTCATGGAAGGCTGTATCGTTTTCAATGATCTTCGGGTAATTCCGGGCATCGATCAGCGGGATATCCGTATCCAGCAGCCGCTGCATCTCTTTGACTTCTTCATCACTGATCCGTTCTGCCGCCAGCCCGGCCGCCAGTACGTCCAGAGCCGTCCGGATCTGATAGACTTCATTGATGTCCTGGATGGAAATATCCGCTACATAAGCGCCCCGGCGGGGAATCATGACCACCAGGCCTTCCAGTTCCATTTTCCGGATGGCTTCCCGGACCGGTGTCCGGCTGACTCCCATCTCTTCTGCCAGCTGCAGTTCCATCAGTCGCATCCCGGCCGGGAACTGGCCGCTGACGATGGCCTGGCGGATATTGTCCACCACCACATCCCGCAACGGTCTGTAACTGTCCAAAGGAATCTTATTCAAATGCTGCACCATGATCCTTCTACTCCTCCTGCACCGTGTGTGCTAATTCTATCTGTAAATCTCCCGCTTGTTTCTTCAGGGATTCTGCTGCCCGTCCCGCTGTCTCCCGATCCGGAAAAATGCCGAACACGGTGGGACCGCTGCCGCTCATCAGGGTCTTTTCCGCTCCCTGTCCCTGCAGCTGTTCTTTCAGCTTCCGGAGCACCGGATACCGGGCCACCGTCACCTTTTCCAGATCATTGCCCATCCGGTCCAGGATCCCCTGCCGGTCTCCCTGGCGGATGGCTCGTTCCAGTCCCTGGATGTCCAAAGGCTCCCGACCGGGTATCTTGTCGATTTCCCCGTACACCCAAGTCGTGGACACTTCCAAATCCCGGGGCTTTACCAGCACCATGTCCAGCCGGGGCACCGCCGGCAGCACGGTCATTCGTTCCCCCCGTCCCCGGGCCCGCTGGGTACCTCCGTACAGACAGAAAGGGACATCGCTGCCGATGGAGGCTGCCAGTTCCTCCAGAGCAGCCCGGTCCAGGGGTTTTCCGGAAAGGTCATTGAGGCCTCGGAGGACCGCTGCCGCATCGGTACTGCCCCCGGCCAGTCCGGCTGCCAAGAAGATCCGTTTGGCACAGGTCAGGTGATAAGAAATCGGTTTCCCTGTCCGCTGGGCAAAAGCCCAGGCCGCCTTCACCATCAGATTGCTACCGTCGCAGGGCAGCCCAGGATCGTCCGTCTCCACCCCGAAAGCTTCCGCCGGGACAAAGTTGATGCAATCTGCCAGAGAAATGGACTGCATAATCATATCCACCTGGTGGTAGCTATCCGTGCGCCGGCCCAGGACGCTGAGTCCCAGATTGATTTTTCCAAAGGCTGTTTCCTTCATTTTTCACTCCCTCTGTCTGACCGCTTTCATCATACTTCCCTGCTGCAAAAAGCAAAGCCCCTCCAGTAACGGTTCCGCATATGTATTCTGTATCCATATTATTGTATCGTGAAATGGGCCTGCCCGCAATAGTTCCACGGCTTTTTTATGAACATTTTTTCAAAGTTTTTTCACGAACGTTCTTTATTTAAATTTTCTGCTCTCGCTGGCAGAAAAATGATACAATAGAGGCACATTCCATTTGCGGGGGGAGGTCTCATCTGTGAAAAAGCTCTGCATCCGTTATCTCATGACGGCCCTGGGCTGCTTCATCATGGCTCTTGCCATCAATTGCTTCTTCGTCCAGCACCGTTTCCTGTCCGGCGGGATATCTGGCGTCTCCATGATCCTGTATTATCTCACCGGCTGGCCCCCTGGCATTACCAGCCTCGTCTTCAACATCCCTCTGTTCTACATCGCCTGGAAATACATGAGCCGCCAGTTCTTCATCGACAGCGTCATCGGGACGGTGCTGTTTTCCCTGGCCCTGGACGGCACGGCCTTCGTCCAGTCTTACGTCACCATCCCGGACAAGCTCCTCTGCTGCATCGCCGGGGGAGCCTTGGGCGGATTGGGAGGGGCCCTGGTATACCGGTCCGAAGCTTCCACAGGAGGTGTGGACATCCTGGGTTTCCTGACCAAGAAATACTACAACATCTCCGTGAGCACCACCAATTTCCTGTTCGATACCGTGGTCATGATGGCCGCTGTGATCTTCCTGGGGCTGACACCGGTGCTCTACAGTATGGTGATGTTCTTCATCACCTTCAAAGCCACTAACGTGTTCATGGTAGGGTTCGACTACAAGAAACAAGTCATCATCGTCTCCACCCATGCTGACGAGATCGGCCAGCGGATCATGGATGAAGTGAACCGGGGCATCACCGTGCTCCATGGAGAAGGGGGCTATACCCAGCGCCCTCTGCGGATCATCATGGTGGTGGTGAAGCTGACCCAGCTGGCCCACCTGGAAAAGATCATCAAGGAAGTGGATCCCGTAGCCTTCGTGACCATCCAGGACGCCAATAATGTATTCGGCCGGGGCTTCACCCAGCCCAATCTGGATCTGGAAGAAGAGAAGAGACTGAGGAAATAGGGGCTATTGCATACGCAACAGCCCCTATTTTTTACCGATTGATCAAATTGATGAAGACCATGATGATCCCTGAATTGCAGAAGTCGATGAACATAGCGCCCACCAACGGCACCGCGAAGAAAGCCCGGGGCGCCGGACCATAGTTGGATGTAATGGCACTCATATTGGCCATGGCATTGGGCGTGGCCCCCATCCCGAAGCCGCACACTGCAGAAACTTCCACCGCGGCATCATAATCCCGGCCCATGGCCCGGAAGACCACAAAGGTCGTATAGAGGGCCATGAACAGGACTTGGGCCACGGCGATGATGAAGAGAGGACCGGCAATATCGAACAGTTCCCAGATCCGCAGGCTCATCATAGCCAGGGACAGGAAGATGTTCAGGCTCACATCCCCCACCGTACCCAGTTCATGCATGGGGACCATCAGCTTTCCATGGGAATGGTCGGAAATATTCCGGATCACCGCGGCCACCAGCATGGACCCGATATATCCCGGAAAAGTCAGTCCGATGCTGGTGAAGAACTTGCTCACCAGGGTCCCCAGCCCCATGGACACCAAGATTTCTCCAAAGGCCAGCATGAAATTCTCCGCTGTCATGGTCAGCGGTGCGTTCTCCTCCATACTGCGGGCTTTTTCCAGGGATTCTGCCTCATCTTCCTGGGTGCTGTGGAGATGGAATTTTTCCAGCAGCCGGTGGGCTACCGGTCCCCCCATCAGGGACCCAGAGATCAGGCCGAAGGTCGCCATGGCGATGGCTACCGTAGTGGCCCGTTCCGCCCCCATCTTTTCCAGCATGGGCCCGAAAGCCCCAGAAGTACCATGGCCGCCCACCAGGGGAATGGACCCGGCACACAGACCCAGGAGGGGATGCAGCCCGGTCACTTTAGCCAGCACCACCCCGATGATATCCTGGAAGGTGATGAGTACGGCACAGACCAGTGTCAGGACCAGGACATCCCGGCCGCCTTTTTTCAGCAGCACATAACTGGCGCTGAAGCCCACGCTGGTGAAGAACATATTCATGAAAAAGCTCTGCTGGACCGTATCCAGTTTCACAGCTCCGGCTCCTGATTCGAACAGGGCCAGGTTCAGCAGGGCAAACAATACACCCCCGATGACCGGATTGGGGATGCAGTAGGTCTGGAGCAGGCGGATGTTCTTTTTGAGCACCTTCCCCAGATAATACAGCAGAATCCCCACCGCAAGGGTTTGATATGAATTTAATGCAAGCATCGTCGTGCGTTTCCTCCTTTTTATCGTTGACTGAGCAGAGCCAGCAGCACTTCCTCCAGCCGGGCCCAGGTCCGTCCTCCCTGCCGGGATTCAGCGGCCAGCCTGGCCAAATCGATCATCCCTGATTCCAGCGTTTCGGCCGAAAAATGACGGCTGTGCTGCAGGGCCATCTTGACGGCAAAGGGATGGAGCTTCAACGTCGCAGCCATGGCCTCTGGCCCGGCTCCTTTTCCCAGCAGTTCCTTCACCTGGAGCAGGCGCCGGAGAGAAGCATAAAGGCGCAGGATCAGGATGGTCAGCCCTTCCCCGTTTTTCTTCCGTTCTTCCTGCAGCAGCACCAGGGCCTTGTCCAGGTTCCGTTCCTCCACTGCATTCCCTAGGGCGAAGCCGGAGATTTCCGGCAGCTGGGAAAACATCTGGTCCACATCCTCGGCCTGCCACAGTTTCCGTGCTCCTGCATAGAGGGCGATTTTCCTGATTTCTTGTTCCAGGAACAGCAAAGGGACAGGGTCCGCTGCCGCTGCATATTCCTGGATCCGTTCCATGGCGCCTGGCGTGAACCGGGCCCCATAGGCAGCCGCTTGGTTCCGGAGCCAGGGCTGCAGCTGATAGGAGCGGAGAGGCGAACACTCCACCATGGGTGCCTTTTTGCTCAGGGTCTTATAAAAGATTTGTCTTTTGTCTAGTTTTCCGCATATACAGTATACAAAGGCATAATCCGGCACATCCGTCAACAACTGGATCAGTCCTTCGACGGAAGTGAGCCCCTTCTTCTTTCCTTTGCCGCCAGCCTTGCGGCTTCCCGTTTTTTCCTTATCGGCCAGGATCCGTGGTTCTTCCAGGACCACCCAATTCTGTCCGCCGAAAAAAGGGACGCTGTTGATGGCTTCCCTCAGGGCTTCCAGCTCGAAATCCCGCTGAAAGAACCATTCCGTCGGTTCTTCCCCGGAAGCGAATGCTTTTTCCCGGAAAGCCTTTCCCACGGCTTTCTTGAAATATTCCTCCTCTCCCCAGGCGATGACAACGTGGGGACACGCTGGATTTTTCCGCAGATTTTCCAGAAACACATCTGCTGTACTGTTCACATCCGATTCACTCCTAGAAACAATCTTGTTGCCAGCGATAACTATACCATACCGGACCCCATTCGTCAAAAATCACCTTGATGGCCCCCGCCTGGTCCGTCCGGGCCACAGGGATCCGGAATCCCTCCAGTCTGTCCAGGGTTTCTGGGTGGGGATGACCGAACCGGTTCCGCCGGCCCACAGAGATCACTGCCAGACGGGGATCCACGGCTGCCAGGAATCCTTCATCGGAGGAAGTCTTAGACCCGTGATGGGCGATTTTCAGCACGTCGCTCCGGACGGCTTTGCCGGCAGCAGCCTGCTCCGTCCCTGCCGGAGCATCTCCCGTGAACAGGAGACTGTGTCCACCGCAGCGGACCCGGACAATGGCAGAATTTTCGTTCCCGCTCCCTTCTCCTTCTCCAGTTTCAGGTGCCTCCACAATATCCAGTATACTATTTTTTTGCTGTATTTTTTGATTTGATTCTATTTTGCCGACAAAATTTATATTTTTTCGCAAATTTCTATCGTTTATCACATTTTCTACGTATTTACTGTCATTTTCATGTGTAATCAGTAGTCTATCCACAGGAAACCACCGAACCAGCCCGGCCAGGCCGCCGGCATGATCCAGATGCCCATGGCTCAAAAGGACCAGGTCCACCTTCTCCGCTCCCAGATACCGCAGGAAAGGGACCAGGATTCGCTCTCCCGGGTCGAATTTTCCACCCATCCCTCCTGTATCCAGCAGGATGATATCCCGCTCCGGTGTGACCAGGACGGCACAGTCCCCCTGCCCCACATCCAGGAAATAGGCCGTGAAGACAGGCTCTCGGAAACGGGGGAGCAGCAGTCCCAAGGAGAGGCCGGCCGCCGCAGCCGCCAGGGTCCAGCGGCGCAGCTCCTTCCGCCAGGGCCGGAACCAGCCTTGTCCCAGGAGACCCAAGAGCAGCAGGAAATATAGGGGCCAGGTCCAGGAGCTGGGTGACCCGGTGATCAGCTGGGTCCCCGGCAGTCGGGCCAATTGTCCCCCGCCCCATAGGGCCGCGTTCAGCAGCCAGGAGACCCCGGCCAGTACAGGCCTTGCCAGAAGATCCAGACCGGCCAGGCCCAGGAACGCTCCTGCCATGCTGCCTGCCAGGCAGAAAGACAACAGGGGGACCAGGAGGAGATTGGCCAAGAGAGAAACCAGAGACAGCATATGGAAATGGTGTACCAGGAAAGGCAGGCTGAGCAGCTGGGCACTGAGAGGGATGGCCAGTCCCCGTGCCAGGATGCCGGGCAGGAAATGGCGCAGGCCGTCTGCCGCCGGCTGCCGCAGGGTCATCAGCCCCAGGGCCGCGGAAAAAGACAGCTGGAATCCTGGATCCAGGATCCACCAGGGATGCCAGGACAGCAGCAGGATCCCGGCCAGGCCCAGGAACGCCGTCCCCTCCGCTTTGCGCCGGCCGGCTTTGCCCCCAAGGGTGCCCAGCCCCAGGATCACGGCCCGGCAGACAGACGCCCGCAGGCCGCACAGGACTGCATAGCCTAAAAGGAAAAGCGTCAAAAAGGGTAAAGCCGCTTTCCGGGGAATCCGAAAGGACGCGGCTGTCCCGGCCAGGAGCCCCAACAGCAAAGCCACATGGCTGCCGGATACGGAAAGGAGATGGCTCAGCCCGCAGCGCTGGAACAGCCGCAGGACAGAAGGAGGGACATGGCGGCTGCCCCCCAGCAGCATCCCTTCCAATAGGGCACTGTCGTCCGGAGACAGGCCCCTTCTCAGAGACTGCCGGAAGGCTTCGCCCCACAGCCAGATCCGGTCTTGCCAGGAAGGCTCCGACGAAAGGAGGAGGGCACGGTTTCCCTCCCCCTGGAGCCGGCCCCCTTCTCCCTGGACCGCTGCCCGGTCTTCCGGACGCTGGCTCCCTGGATTGTAGAATCCATCGGGAGGCAGGAACCGTCCGGTCACCTGGACTTCCCCTATGGACAGGGGAAAAGATGCTTGCGGCAGGAAGACCCGTACCCTGCCCCGTTCCTCTTCCAATAAGAAGGATAGGCCTCCTTGGGGGAGAGGGTCCGCCGAACCAGGGACGATCCGTCCGGTCAAGGTCACAATCCGTTCCTGGAGGCCACTCATCTTCTGGGCAGCTGGGACACGTAGGCTGGCCTGGAGCCCTCCGGCACAGAAGAGACAGCCCAACAGAGCCAGTCGCAGGAACCAGGTCCCTTCCTCTCGTTTCCAGACCCACGCCGCCCCCAGGCAGCAGCCTAGGAGTCCCCAGATCCAATACGGCCAGGCGCCGGCAGACCTCAAGCCGGCCCAAGTCCCAGCCCCATACCCCAAGCTCCCCTGCAGCAGCAGATTCATCTCACACCTCCACCTGGTCCCGGAGCTTCCGGAATTTGGCCGGACCGATGCCGGAAACTTGCTGGAGGTCTTCGATCTTCTGGAACGGCTGTGCCTGCCGGTATTCCACGATCCTCTGGGCCAAGGCCGGCCCGATGCCGGGCAGCTCCGTCAATTCTTCAATCCCTGCCTGGTTCAGATTGATTTTCCCAGCAGCTCCCTGGCCCGTCTTTTTCCCTACAGCGGCAGGAGGAGTATCTTTCCTGCCGGAAGAGTTCCCCGTCTTTCGGGTATTTTTCTTTAGGAACGGCACATTGATCTGGCTGCCGTCTTTGCATTTCCTGGCCAGATTGACCCGGGTCAGATCCGCTTCCTCCGTAACGCCCCCGGCTTCAGCCAGGGCCTCCTGGAAACGGATCCCAGGAGGGACCTGATATAGCCCCGGTTCTTGGACAGCTCCGCTGATGTAGATGGTGATCCGTTTTTTCTTTTCTGTAGGTGCCTTTTCCGGCTGCACGGCAGACAGTGTCTCCGGCCGCTCTGTCCGCACTTCTCCCGCCTGCCAGAGGCTGCCTCCTGCACAGACCAGGACAAGGGCCAGGACTACCAGCCACTTTTTCTTTTCCCATGGATCCATGGAGAATCCCTCCTTTTGCAATGATCCTAGAGATGCCTTTCGACATCCGGAGAGAAACTCCTTCCCAGGTGGAAAAAGAGAGTCATTAAGTGCAAAAAGATGCAGTAAAGGGGTGTTGCACATTGCGTGCAACACCCCCTTCGTCATACGTCATACGCTTTTGGAAATCAATTTTCACAATATGATGGGCTGTTGCGCAGGCAACAGCCCCTTTATTTTACTTCGCTACGATATTCACCAGCCGGCCGGGGACGGCGATGACTTTCATCACCTTTTTGTCTCCGATGGCAGCTTTGACTTCTGCCTGTTCCAGGGCCAGGTTTCCCAGATCTTCTTTGCTGATTTCCGGAGCAGCCATGATCCGGGCCTTGGGTTTGCCGTTGACCTGGATCAGCACTTCCACCTGCTCCACTTTGATGGCTTCCGGGTCGTAGGTGGGCCAGGGTTCCTTATGGATGCTGGTCTCGCTGCCCATGGCATCATGCCACAGTTCTTCCGTGATATGGGGCGTGAAAGGCGCCAGCATCAGCAGCAGCTTGGAGATGGCTTCGTACACCAGACCGTCATTCACCGGTTCGGCTTTTTCCCGGTAGGCGTACAGGGCGTTCACCAGTTCCATCAGGGTGGAAATGGCGGTGTTGAAGTTGAACCGCTGGTCGATGTCCTCGGTGACCTTCTTCACGCTCACATGGAGGATGTGCCGCAGTTCCTCATCCGCTTTGTCCAGGTGAGCGGTGTCATAGGAGGTGACTTTCTTGGTCAGTACATCCTTAAAGTGATACACGATCCGCCATACCCGGTTCAGGAACCGGAAGGACCCTTCCACTCCCTGGTCGCTCCATTCCAGTTCCCGTTCCACCGGAGCGGCGAACATGATGAAGAGACGGGCGGTATCGGCCCCGAATTTCCCGACGATTTCTTCCGGGGACACCACGTTCCCCAGAGATTTGGACATCTTGGCTCCGTCCTTGATCACCATGCCCTGGGTCAGAAGGTT
The DNA here is from genome assembly GCF_052216985.1 of Acidaminococcus nyctereutis. NCBI lineage: Bacteria > Bacillati > Bacillota > Negativicutes > Acidaminococcales > Acidaminococcaceae > Acidaminococcus > Acidaminococcus nyctereutis. Next base: position 9,503 of record NZ_JBQOUY010000029.1, on the reverse strand, counting down.
GGTGAAAGGTTCGTCCGCCTTCACCAGGCCGGCGTCGTGGAGCACCTTCATGAAGAACCGGGAATACAGCAGATGCAGGATGGCGTGTTCGATGCCCCCGATGTACTGATCTACCGGCATCCAGTGGTTCACGGCTTCTTCGCTGAAAGGAGCCTTGTCATTGTGGGGATCGGTGTAGCGCATATAGTACCAAGAAGAGCACAGGAAGGTATCCATGGTGTCCAGTTCCCGTTTGGCCGGGCCGCCGCATTTGGGGCAGGTACAATTGACGAACTTTTCACTGGTAGCCAGAGGAGAAGTGGCGCCGGCGTCGAATTTCACGTCCAGGGGCAGCTTCACCGGCAGATCTTTTTCCGGTACCAGCACTTCCCCACAGTGAGGGCAGTACACCACTGGGATGGGGCAGCCCCAATACCGCTGCCGGCTGATCAGCCAATCCCGGAGACGGTAGTTGATCCGCCGTTTGCCCAGGCCCTTTTCTTCCATGTAGTCGATGATGGCCTTCATGGCCTTGTGCATTTCCATGCCCGTGAAAGGACCAGCGTTCACCAGCACCCCGTCCTTGTCCTCATAGGCATCGGTCATTTCTTCCAGCTTCAGTTCCCGATCCTTGGGCTGGAGGGTGAGGATTTTCTTGATGCCGTATTTGGTGGCAAACAGCCAGTCACGATGGTCCCCGGTGGGCACGCCCATGACGGCGCCGGTACCGTAATCCACCAGTACATAGTTGGTGATCCAGATCTGGACCTTTTCCCCAGTGAGAGGATGGATGCAGTCCACCCCGGTGTACATGCCCAGTTTTTCCGATTCACTGCTGGTCCGTTCAATGTCGGAGGTGTTCTTCACCTGGTTGCAGAAGGCTTCCAGTTCGGCCTTTTTGGGGTTGTCCTTCAACAGTTCTTCCACCATGGGATGTTCCGGCGGGATGACCACGAAGGTGACCCCGTAAATGGTATCCGGACGGGTGGTGTACACCATAAGTCTTTTGTGGAGGCTGGGCACATCGAACCCGAATTCCAGCCCTTCGCTGCGGCCGATCCAGTTCTTCTGCATGGTCTTGACCCGTTCCGGCCAGCCCGGCAGCTTGGCCAGGTCATCCAGCAGCTGTTCGGCGTAGTCGGTGATCTTGAAGAACCACTGGCTCAGCTGTTTCTTTTCCACAGGCTGGTGGCAGCGCCAGCATTTGCCGTCTTCCACCTGTTCGTTGGCCAGCACGGTGCCGCAGGTGTCGCACCAGTTGACGGAAGCTTCCTTCTTCACCGCCAGGCCCCGTTTGTACATCAGTTCGAAGAACCACTGGGTCCATTTGTAGTAGTCTTCCTGGCAGGTGACCACTTTCCTGTCCCAGTCATAGGACAGCCCCAGTTCCTTCAGCTGCCGGGTCATGTTGGCGATGTTCTCCATGGTCCATTTGGCAGGGGGGATCTTGTGTTTGATGGCGGCATTTTCCGCAGGCATGCCGAAGGAGTCGAAGCCGATAGGATGCAGTACGTTGAAGCCCCGCATGGTCCGGAACCGGGCCACCACATCCCCGATGGAATAGTTCCGCACATGGCCCATGTGCAGGTTCCCAGAGGGATACGGGAACATTTCCAGCACATAGGATTTGGGCCGGGGATCCTCATTGCTGACCTGATAGGTCTTGTTGTCTTCCCAATACTGCTGCCACCGGGCTTCGATCTCGTGTGGCTCGTACTTTTCCTTGAACATGAACATACCTCCTAAAAAAGAAAACCCGTCTGAAACACCTTGCATAAGTTCTCTGGATTCAGTAACATATGAGTATTACAGTGGTTTTTGTCTGTGCAATAGATTCATTATATATTTCACATCTCATAAAGTCAACGCAGGAAGGAGTGGGAACTATGGCAATTTATGCCATGGGGGATCTGCATTTTTCTGGAGAGCCCCCCTCCAAGCCCATGGAAGTCTTTGGGGCCCAATGGCTGGGCCATCGGGATAAAATCATCGCAGACTGGAAAGGAAAAGTAAAGGAGGGAGACACCGTACTCCTGGTAGGAGACACTTCCTGGTCCATGGACCTGGCGGACGCGGTGGAAAAGGATCTGGGACCCTTGGCGGCCCTGCCCGGGGATCTGGTGCTCCTCAAGGGGAACCATGATTACTGGTGGGCTTCCCTGACAAAGATGGAAGCCGCCCTGCCCCCCTGTGTCCATTTTCTCCACAACACCTTTTACCAGACCGGGGACGTGGCCCTATGCGGCACCCGGGGTTGGAATCTACCCAGCATGCCCGGGTTCGGGGCCCACGACCAGCTGATCTATGACCGGGAATGCCAGCGGCTGGAACGGAGCCTGGCAGGGGCCCGGGAAGCCGGGGCCAGGCACCTCATCGCCGCCCTCCACTACCCTCCCCTGTACAATCCGGAGGAAGTCACCGGCTTCACAGAACTGTGCAAAAAATACCAGGTGGAACAGTGCATCTACGGCCATGTCCACGGGGATGCGGCCCATTTCCTGAACCTATTCCAGGGAGAACGGGACGGCACCCGATACCGGCTGGTGGCGGCAGATTACGTGGATTTCCGGCTGGTGAAAATCTGGGAATAAAGAAAGGGACCCATCGTGCATCAATATCTGTTTTTTATCGGAGATTTTCCTGTGCGGATGTACGGCCTGATGCTGTGCACCGCCATTTTCATGGCCACGGCGGTGGCTTATTTCCTGGCCTGGCGGGACGGCCGGGGCTGGGAGAAATATCTGCCGGACATCGGCATCTACGGTGGCTTCTGCGGCCTCATCGGAGCCCGGCTGTGGGATGTGTTCTTCTTTGACTGGGGCTATTACAGCCAGCACCTTGCCGAAATCCCCTTTGTGTGGCAGGGAGGCATGGCCATCCAGGGGGGCATCCTGGGCGGCGTCCTGGGCGGTGCCGTCTACTGCTGGCGGCACAAGGTGGACTGGATCGACATGCTGGACGTGATCTGCCCGGCCCTGTTCATCGGCCAGAGCGTGGGCCGCATGGCCAATCTCCTGAACGGGGACGCCTTCGGGGCCCCCACCGGCGGGGATTTTGGCATCCTGTACCCGGCCGGCACCCTGGCCCGTTCCACCTATGGAGCAGTTCCTCTTTGGCCAGCGGAAGTGTGGGAAGGCCAGGTGGATGTGATTCTCTTCGCCCTGCTGCTGCTGTTCCAGACCTCACGGCCTAAAAAAGGCCAGCCCTGCTGCCTCTATGTGATGCTCTACAGCGTGCTGCGATTCTTCCTGGAATTCCTCCGGGGAGATTACGTGGAGCCCATGGCCTTCGGACTGAAAAGTGCCCAGGTGACGGCTCTGGTGTCCTTTACCGTGGCACTGGTGCTGTTTGTGTGGGCTGGAATGAGAAAAAAGCCGGCTGCGTGATGCAGCCGGCTTAACGTCTTTTTTACTTCTTCCGATTGTAATTGATCAGGCACCCGTCCAGGATGATTTCCTTTTCTTCCTGAGTCAGGGGCTTACAGTACAGAGCGATGGCCACAGGGCCTGCTTTTTTCATGACGTAGCCCCGGATATTGTCCACGTCCCCTTCCAGGGCCTTCCGGATTTCCGGCAGGTAGATCCAGTCTCCCACCTCAAAGGCTGTAGGCTCCCCTTTCAGGTGCAGGGGCAGCATGCCCCAGTTGATCACATTGCTCCGGTACCGTTTGGTGGCATAGTCCTGGGTGATATTGGCCAGGCCCCCGATCACCCGCTGGCAGCTGGCGGCCTGTTCCCGGGCAGATCCGTCCCCGGGCCGGGTAGCATACACCAGGGACCCGATTTCCGTATTGGCCAGGGTAGCGTCTCCCGGCAGTTCCCGGATCCGGTCCAGCACCTCCGCCAGTTCCGGCAGGTCCTTCCCGGCTTCCCGGGCCAGTTCCAGTTCCTTCACCGCCTTGGTCCGTCCCACATATTCCGGATCCCGGCGGCTCAAGGTGAATTCCGCCAGCCCCAGGGGATTGGACCGGTAGGAAGAGGTTTCCCCGGAGGGAATCAGTTCGTCCGTGGTAGTCACCGGGTCCAAAATCTTGGAGCACACCTGGAGCAGCACATTGTCCCCCAGGGCGGGCATTTCCGGCCAGTCCTTGATATTGGGTCCGTAGAACAGCTTCTCTGCCGGTTCCGGTTTCCCGAACCCGTCGTAGACCCGGGCCCTATAGGCACTGTCGTCGTAGTGGTAAGCGGGCACATTCCCAAACACCTGGGCGAATTCTTCCGCGGAGGTAAGAATGCCGTTGTTGGCAGCGGTAGCAGCGATACTCCGGGCATCCATCAGTGCCACAGCGGCCATCTGTCCCTGGCCCGGCTTGGACCCTTCCCGATTGGGGAAGTTCCGGGTATTGTGCCGGATATACAGGCCGTTGTTCCCCGGGGTATCCCCGGCCCCGAAGCAGGGTCCGCAGAAGGCGGTCTTCACCACGGCCCCGGCGGCCATCAGGTCACCCAGCATCCCTTTCTTCATTAAATCCATGTACACCGGCAGGGAAGACGGATACACGTTCAGGGAGAATTCCCCGCTGCCCATGGACCGTCCCCGGAGCAGAGCGGCAGCTTCTGCCACATTGGAATAGTTGCCACCGGAGCAGCCACCGATGACCCCCTGCTGGACCTGGAGCTTCCCGTCCCGGATTTTATCGGTGAGAGTGTAGGACGCCCGGCCCCGGGCCACTTCTGCCGCTTTCTTTTCCGTCTCCCGGAGGATATCTTCCAGGTTGGCGTTCAGTTCGTCGATGGTATAAGCATTAGAAGGATGGAAAGGCAGGGCGATCATGGGTTTCACCGTGGACAGGTCCAGGGTGATGCAGCCGTCGTAATAGGCCACGGCCCCCGGGTTCAGTTCCCGGTACTCCTCTTCCCGGCCGTGTTCCTGCAAAAAGGTCCGGGTATCCTCATCCGTCCGCCAAATGGAGGACAGACAGGTGGTTTCCGTGGTCATCACATCCACCGCATTCCGGTAATCGGTGGTCATGGAGGAAACCCCCGGCCCCACAAATTCCATCACCTTGTTCTTCACATAGCCGTTCTGGAATACCGCCCGACACAGTGCCAGAGCGATATCCTGAGGCCCCACCCAGGGCTGGGGTCGGCCGGTCAGGTACACGGCAACCACTTCCGGATAGTCCGTATCCCAGGTGTCCCCCAGGATCTGCTTGTCCAGCTCGCCGCCCCCTTCTCCCACGGCCATGGTGCCCAGGGCCCCATAGCGGGTGTGGGAATCGGATCCCAGGATCATCTTTCCGCAGCCGGCGTGCATTTCCCGCATGTACTGGTGGATTACCGCCACATGGGGCGGCACGAAGATGCCCCCGTACTTTTTGGCAGCGGTAAGGCCGAAGAGATGGTCGTCCTCGTTGATGGTTCCTCCCACCGCGCACAGGGAGTTGTGGCAGCAGGTGAGCACATAGGGCAGGGGGAAATGGTCCATGCCGGAAGCCCGGGCGGTCTGGATGATCCCCACATAGGTCAGGTCATGGGAAGTCAGAGCGTCGTAGCGGATCTTCAGCTTCTTCGGGTCCCCGCTGGTGTTGTGGCTCTGGAGGATGCTCCAGGCAATGGTCCCCTGCCGGCCGGTTTCCCGGTCCACAGGCTGCCCGGCTCTGGCCTGGGCGGTGGCTTGATTTTCTTCCGGGAACAGGTCCCGGCCGTTGAGCAGATAGGCTCCGTTTTTGTATAATTCCATTTCATTCACCTCATTGACAGATTACTGGAACAGGCCGCCCAGATTGAACACGTGGAGGGCCGCCATGAGCACGTTGACCCCCACATTGGCCACACTGAGCAGGAACAGGGTCTTGAACATTTTGTTCATTTCATAGGTAGTGGTTTCCCGGGCCGCCGAATAGGAGGACATGATGATGGCGCCACCGGTGGACAGGGGGCTGATGGCCGCCGCAAAGGAAGTAGCGGTAATGGCGGAAATCAGTTCCACATATCCCACCTGCCCAGCAAAGTTCCCGGTGATCTGGTGGGCAATGGGATACAGGGCGGGCATCACCACACCGGTGGTGGAGCTGACCCAGGACAGGATCCCGCTGGTGGCAGCCATGATGGGCACCGCCGTGGCTTCGGTCATGAGAGAAGCCAGGAAGTCGGACACCAGTTTCACTCCTCCCAGTTTGGTGATGACGCTGACCAGCACCCCCACCCCGCAGATCATCATCAAGGTGCCCCAGGGAATCTGCCGGATGGCCTGTTTTTCATCCGCGCATTTCAGCAGGATCAGTACTGCAGCCGCCACAAAGGCGAACAGGCCCGTATCCATCTTGAAGCCGATGCAGAAGATGACCATTACGGCAATGGCGGTCATTGTGATTTTCTGTTCCCGGTTGAAGGCAGGGATGTCGGCCAGCTTCAGCGGGTTGTCCCCGCTCACCTTGTACCCTTTGTACAACAGGTAGACGATGACGGTGAACACGAACCCGGACAGGAGGGTGGTAAGGAACAGGTGGAGGCCGAAGCCGCTGATTCCGTAGGGTTCCGACAGGTTCCGAGCCAAAATCCCGGTGAGGGACATAGGAGACGCACAGCCGGCGTTGGCCCCCAGCTTGGCGTACAGGGCGGTGGCCATGGGATTGATTTTCAGTTCAAAAGCCAGGTATACCGCAAAGGTGGTCATCAGGATCCCGGCGGCGATGTGGCCGGGTCCGATGGCAGAAATGAAGGCGCTGAGCACGAACATCAGGATGGGGATCAGATAGGTCCGTTTCCCCACCAGGGCTACCACCTTCTTGGAAAACAGGTCCAGGGTGCCGTTGGCGGAAGCCATGCCGAACAGGAAAGTGACCCCCACCAGGGTGACGAACATGGAACTGGAAAAGCCCCCTACGATGGCCTTCACCGGTACGCCTCCGGCCATGCCCAAGAGGAAGGCTGCCCCGATGGAAAAGAAGCCGATATTGATTTTTTTGATGAAGCCGATGGCGACCACCAGGGCCAACACCAGCAGTGAGATGATACGGAAATCCATGGTACGTTCTCCTTTCCTGGTCCCTCAGAGCCGGACCCGGGCCAAGCCTTCCAGCAGCAGATTGGCGGTGCGGTAGCCGAAGGTATCCCGGATGCCGGGCACAGGGCCTTCCCCTTCCGGATCCACCCCGCAGGGCAGGATGCCTCCCGGATGACCGATCCGGATATCCTGGAGATCACAGCCGGGCCGGAGCACCTGCCGGACCAGGGTTCCGGGAACCGCCGCAGCCGCCGCGGTGCACATGGCCCCTGTCATGGCATAGCTGGGATGGGTCTTCTGCATGGACATCATCCGGGCCACCAGGTCCACCTGGTCCGCCTGCACCTTTTCTCCTGCGGAGGTGGTGTATTCCTGGGACGGCGCTACCAGGGTCATCTTGGGCAGCCCTGGGGTGACCCAGGCCGCTTCTTCCGGGGTACTGCACAGCCCCAGCTTCACTGCCGCCAGGCCCCGGATGGTTTCCAGCAGCCGGAGCAGGTCCGGATCCCCGTTGATGGCGTCCGGGAGTTCCGTCCCCCCAAGGCCCAGATCCGCCGCCCTCACGAACACCAGGGGATTGGCTGCATCTACCAAGGACACTTCCACCGGTCCCCGGCCGGGCACTTCCAACACATCCACCGGATTCCCAGTAGGCAGCAGTCCCTTCCCCAAAGTCCCGGCTGGATCCACGAACCGCAGCTTCAGAGGCGCCGCCGTACCGGGCACCCCGGCGATCCGGAAATCTCCTTCGTATTTCACCTGGCCCTCAGAAGTAGGGACTTCTTCCTGGATCACCTTGCCGGTGTTGGTGTTGTAGATCCGCACCAGGGTGCTCCCTTCCAGGGCGGGCACCAGTTTCTTCTCGATGGCGAAGGGTCCCACTCCGGAAGAGATATTCCCACAGTTGCCCCCGTAGCTGACCACCGCCTTGTCCACGGACACCTGGGCGAAGGTGTAGTCCACATCTGCATCGGGCCGGTCCGATTTCCGCAGGATGGCCACCTTGCTGGTCACCGACTGGCTTCCTCCCAGCCCGTCGATCTGTTTCTTGTCCGGGCTGCCCATGAGCCGCAGCAGCAGGCTGTCCCATTCCTTCCGGTTGGCCGGCAGGTCTTTTTCCAGCAGATAGACTCCCTTGCTGGTGCCTCCCCGCAGCAGAGTTACCGGTAATCTGTATACTTTTTCCATGGTGTACCCCTCTCTGGATTCGTTCCGAACCCCAAGTTCTTTTCATGGCTTTATGGTACCAGAATTATCAGAATAGGTTAAATTCATCTTTTGCTGTTTTACCATGAATTAAATTCATGTTTTGAGCAAAAAAAGACCGGACAGACCGGGGATGATTGTACAGTTTCCCGTCTGTCCGTTTTTTATTTCCATAGATTGTAAAATAGCCCTGGCCAAGCTCTGGCAGAAGCTGTACTTTTTTTATTTTCCGTAAAATAGATTCAATTCATGGAATTCATATTCCCCATGGATTTTTCCCATAGTTTACGATATAATCAGGAAAAAACAGGGAGGATGCCATGGATTTCAAAGAACTCACCTACGTGCTGGCCATTGCCCGCCACCAGAACATCACCCGGGCCGCCGAAGCCCTCCATCTCACCCAGCCCACTCTGTCCAAATTCCTCAAGACCCTGGAAGCAGAGCTCCACCAGCCCCTGTTCCAGCGCCTGGGAAACCGGTATCAGCCCACCTACGCCGGAGAACGATACCTCCAGCGGGCCCGGGAGATCCTGGAAGCCAAACGGGCCCTGGACCAGGAAATGGGCGACATCATCAAGAACAACGAAGGGTATCTGAAGATCGGATTCCCTACCATGCGGGGCACCTACATGCTGCCTGTGACTCTGCCCATTTTCCACGACCGGTATCCCAATGTGCGGATCGATGTCCACGAGGCCAATTCCGAACATCTGGTGAAGCTGCTGCTGGAAGGGGACATCGACCTGGTCTTCTTCAACTACCTGGACCCGGAGCCGGGACTGGCCACCACGGTGATCAGCCGGGAGGAAGTGGTGCTGGTGATGAATAAAGACAGCGAATTTACCCGGTTCGGCCGAAAAAAGAAGGACTGCCGGTATCCCCATATGGACCTGCGGCTGCTGAAGGACCAGGGATTCATCCTCCAGAACCCTAGCCAAAAGACCCGGCAGGTAGTGGACCGGCTGTTCCGCCAGCAACACCTGGAGCCCCGGATTATCCTAGAGACCAAGAACATCCAGGCCGAGGCAGAACTGGCTGCCCGGGGGTATGGATTCACCTTCATCACCGAGACCCATCTGAAGTACATCCCGGACCGGAGCCAGCTGGCCCTATTTTCCGTAGGCAGCCCCAGCACCACCGTAACCTTCGTGGCCGCCTACCGGAAAAACGGCTACTTGCCCTTCCACGCCCAGGAATATATCAAGGTGGTGAAGGAGTTTACGTAAGGAAAAGGGGCTGCTGCACGTTAATGGTCGATGAGACCTCTTGAAAGCCCTTTTATCTGTGTCCTGTCATTATGGACTAAAAGAGGCATCGAAAATGATCCATCATTTTTCGATGCCTCTTTCTTTGTCTTTCAGTCCGCC